>CALMBS010000431.1 GCA_937860285.1 uncultured Chloroflexota bacterium | reverse complement strand
AATGCCAGGTTCGGCTGCCTTCCCACCATGATCGGCAGCATGCCGCAGACCAGCCCGGATGAAGCCTGCCGGGCGGCCCTCCGGTACCTGCCGGCGATGCCCGCATGGCCGCAATTGCCGCGGCGCACGCCCCGGGAGAACATGTACGCCCAGTTCAGCGAGGGCTTCCCCGGCGTGGTGATCGACGGCGCCCGCATCTACATCGACCGGTCGCAGGACATCGACGGCGGCCTGGAGCGGCTCTACGCCGCATATGCCGACAACGACACCTCCGCCTGGGGGATAAGCCGGGACTATGCCGCCGGCCTCCAGGCCCTCCTGTCCGCACGGGCAGAGAGCGCGGTCGCGGTGAAGGGACAGGTCACCGGGCCCATCAGCTGGGGCCTGGCCGTGGCGGATGGCGCCCAGTGGGCCATCTACGACGACACCCTGTCCGAGGCCATCGCCCGGCACCTGCGTTTGAAGGCCGCCTGGCAGTACCGGGAGCTGTCCCGGGTGTGCCGGAACGTGATCATGTTTCTCGATGAGCCGTACCTGACATCCCTGGGGTCGGCCTTCGTCTCGCTGCCGCCGGACAAAGTGAAGGCCCTCCTGGAGGAGACCCTGGGCGGCATCGGCGGGCTCAAGGGCGTCCACTGCTGCGGCAACACCGACTGGTCGCTGCTTCTGGGGCTGCCCATCGATATCCTGAGCTTCGATGCCTACAACTACGCCGGGGCCCTGGCTGCCTACGCCCCCGACGTGCGGTCCCTCATCGGCCGGGGAGGCGCCGTGGCCTGGGGCATCGTCCCCAACGACGAAGAGCACCTGGCCCGGGAGAGCCCGGCCAGCCTGGAGGACCGCCTGGAGGAGGCCGTGGCCCCGTTTGCCGGCGATGGTACGGACTTCGCGCAGCTGGTCGAGCAGTCGCTGATCACCCCATCCTGCGGCCTGGCATCGTTGCCGCCGGAGGCGGCCGAGCAGGCTCTGGCCCACCTGGCAGAGCTCTCTCAGAGGATGCGGGCCAAGTACCTGAAAAACCGCTGACGCGGGCCGGCGGCCCTCTGACGCCGCCGAGGCGCCGGTCACATGACTCCGCAGACAGAGAAAGAAGAGGAGGCAGCTAACATGTCCAAGACCGGAAGGGCAGCAGTGTACAAGGGCCTCGGCATCCCCATGGAGATCAAGGAATACCCGGTGCCGGAACCCGAGCCCGGCGCCATCCTGGTGAAGGTGTCGGTGGCCAACATCTGCGGCTCGGACCTGCACATGTGGCGCGGCGACCTGAACCTGGGCAACCTGGGGGCGGCCCTGCCCACCATACTGGGACATGAGGCCACGGGGAGGGTGGCCGCGCTGGGGGCGGGCATATCCACCGACTCCGCCGGCCAGCCGCTGAAAGAGGGGGACAGGGTGGTGTGGATGTACTACTACCCGTGCGGGCGCTGCCCCGCCTGCCTCAAGGGACGCCAAGCGGAGTGCCCCGCCAATGTGATGTACCTGGGACCCTGCGAGGCGCCGCCCCACTTCACCGGCCCCTACGCCGACTACTACTACGTGAGGCCGAACCACACTATCTTCAAGGTCCCGGACGAGCTCCCCGACATGCTGGTGGCCCCGGTCAACTGCGCCCTCTCGGAGATGATCTACGGCCTGGAGAGGGTCAGCTTCGGCTTCGGGGAGACGATCGCCATCCAGGGGGCGGGCGGACTGGGCATCTACGCCACCGCCGTAGCCCGGGAGATGGGCGCCTCCAGGATCATCGTGATCGACGGCATCGCCCAGAGGCTGGAAATGGCCCGGGCCTTCGGGGCCGACGAGACCGTCGACATGAAGCAGTTCAAGACGCCGCAGGAGCGCGCCGCCCGGGTGAAGGAGCTGACGGGTGGCTGGGGGGTGGACGTGGTGGCCGAGCTGGTGGGCTTCCCTCAGGCGATCCCCGAAGGCCTGGAGATGCTGGCCAGCGGCGGCCGCGTTCTGGAGATCGGGAACATCAGCCTCATGCACGGGAACTTCGAGACCGACCCGGCGTTCATGGTGGTGTTCTCCAAGTCCATCATCGCCGTCGTCATGTACGGGCGCGACACCCTGAAGAAGGCCCTCGACTTCCTGGTCCGCACCAGGAACAAGTACCCGTACGACAAGATACTGTCCCGGCAATATCGTCTAGAGGACATCAACCAGGCCTTTGAGGACCAGAACAAGGGACTGGTCTCCCGGTCGGCCATCGTCATGTGACGCCCCCGGCGGCGGCCTGTCCGGCCCTGCCCGTGAGGGCGGGCACGCCGCCGTGCGAGCGCCCGGGCCCGAATCCTGCTATAATGCTGGTCGTTGCCGGCGCTGGCGGGCGGTCCGCAGGGCCCCGCGGGTCCTGCGCCGCGCGAGGTGAGTCGCCTCGAGGCAGGCCGGACATGGAAAGGAGACTTGAGTGAGCGCGAAGAAGGCCACGGTCGGTGACGTCAAGGACCTGTCCCTCGCCGCGGAGGGCAGGCTGAGGATCGAGTGGGCATCCCGCGAGATGCCCGTGCTGCGCCTGATACAGGAGAGGTTCGCCAGGCAGAAGCCGCTGGCCGGCGCCCGGATATCGGCCTGCCTGCACATCACCACCGAGACCGCCAACCTGGCCGCGACGCTCAAGGCCGGAGGCGCCGAGTTGGCGCTGTGCGCGTCCAATCCCCTGAGCACGCAGGACGACGTGGCCGCGGCCATGCTGGCCGACGGGATCCCGATGTTCGCCATCAAGGGCGAGGACAGCCAGACCTACTACAAGCACATCGCCGGCGCGCTGGCCCACCAGCCCCACATCACCCTCGACGACGGGGCCGACCTGGTCACCACGCTGCACCAGGACAAGAAGGAGCTCGCCGGCTCGGTCATCGGCGGCATGGAGGAGACCACCACCGGCGTGATTCGGCTGCGGAGCATGGCCCAAGGCAAGAAGCTCAAGTACCCCGTCATCGCCGTGAACGACGCCGAGACCAAGCATTTCTTCGACAACCGCTACGGCACCGGGCAGAGCACCGTGGACGGGATCACCCGGGCCACCAACATCCTGTGGGCGGGCAAGAACGTGGTGGTGTGCGGCTATGGCTGGTGCGGGCGGGGCATAGCCCTGCGGGCCCGCGGCATGGGAGCGCAGGTGATCGTGACGGAGGTCAATCCCATCCGCGCCATCGAGGCCGTCATGGACGGGTACCGGGTGATGCCTATGCTGAAGGCCTCCCGCATCGGTGACGTCTTCGTCACCATCACCGGGGGCCTGAACACCATCGACCGGGCGCACCTCCAGGTCATGAAGGATGGCGCCATCCTGGCCAACAGCGGGCATTTCAACGTGGAGATCAACATCCCGGCGCTGAAGGAGCTCTCCCGGAAGACCCGCACCATGCGCTCGTCTGTCGAGGAGTTCACGCTCAAGGACGGCCGCCGCCTCTTCCTGCTGGCCGACGGGCGGCTCATCAACCTGGCCGCGGCCGAGGGCCACCCTGCCAGCGTCATGGACATGAGCTTCGCCAATCAGGCCCTCTGCGCTGAATATATGTTCAACCTCAAGAAGGCCTGGGCGCCCGGCGTCTACCCGGTGCCCAGGGTCATCGACCAGGAGGTGGGCCGCCTTAAGCTTCAGTCGATGGGGATACGAATTGACAAACTGAGCCGCGAACAGAGACAATACCTCAACAGCTGGGAGATGGGCACATAGGGTGCAGAGCTTAGGTGCACGGGCACATAGGGTGCAGAGCTCAGGTGCACGGGCACACCAGTTCACTCATTTGCGCTAGGAGATTAGAGAGAGATGACACTGAACTTCATTAGATCCAACTCGTACCTGATGACATCGGAGTCCGTCACTGAAGGGCACCCGGACAAGATGTGCGACCTGATATCGGACTCGGTGCTGGATGCCATCCTGTCCAAGGACCCCATGGCCAGGGTCGCCTGCGAGACCTCCGTGACCACGGGCCTGGTGGTGGTGATGGGCGAGATCACCACCAACTGCTACGTGGAGATACCCCAGATAGTCCGCGAGACGGTCTGGCAGATCGGGTACACCCGGGCCAAGTACGGCTTCGACGGCGAGACCTGCGGTGTGGTCACGGCCATTAAGGAGCAGTCCACGGACATCGCCATGGGCGTGGACCAGTGCATCGAGACCCGGGACAAGAAAGAGGCCGACGAGAAGGAGTGCCTGGGGGCCGGCGACCAGGGAATGATGATCGGCTTCGCCTGCAACGAGACCCCCGAGCTCATGCCCCTGCCCCTGGTCCTCTCTCACAAGCTGTGCCGCCGCCTGGCCGAGGTGCGAAAGGACGGCACCCTCCCCTACCTGCGCCCGGACGGCAAGTCCCAGGTCACCGTGGAGTACGAGTATGGGGTGCCCAAGCGCATAGAAGCAGTGGTCATCGGCGCCCAGCACAGCGAGACCATCAGCAACGACGTCATCCACCGCGACATCCGCGAGGTGGTCATCAACAAGATCGTCCCGGGCAGGCTGATGGACAAGAAGACCAAGATCTATATCAACGCCACCGGGCGTTTCGTCATCGGCGGTCCGATGGGCGACACCGGTCTCACCGGCCGCAAGATCCTGGTGGACACCTACGGAGGCGTGGCCCGCCACGGCGGCGGGGCCTTCTCCGGCAAGGACCCCACCAAGGTGGACCGCTCCGCCGCCTACTTCGCCCGCTACGCCGCGAAGAACGTGGTCGCGGCCGGACTGGCGGACCGCCTGGAGATCCAGGTAGCCTACGCCATCGGGATAGCCCATCCTCTCTCCATATCCATCGAGACCTTCGGCACCGCCAAGGTCGATGAAGCCCTGATACTGAAGCTGGTGAACAAGCACTTCGATTTCCGGCCGGGCGCCATCATCGACACGCTGAGGCTGCGCCGGCCCATCTACAAGCAGACAGCAGCCTACGGCCACTTCGGCCGCGACGACCTGGACCTCCCCTGGGAGAAGACGGACAAGGCGGCCGCCTTGAAGGCCGACGCCGGCCTCTCCTGATCACCAGAGGGCCGAGAAACACGATGGTTCCGAAGATAAAATTCGGTACGGACGGCTGGCGCGGCATCATCGCCGACGACTTCACCTTCGCCAACGTCCGCTATTGCGCTCAAAGTGTGGCGGAGTACCTGCGGGACAAGGGACTCGCCCCCCGTGGCATGGTGGTGGGATACGATACCCGGTTCGCCTCCGAGCGCTTTGCCGCGGCGGTGGCCGAGGTCTTTGCCGGCAACGACATCAAGACCAGCCTTTGTCCCCAGGCAACCCCCACGCCGGTGGTAAGCTACGGCGTGACGCAGCACAAGGCCGCCGGCGCCGTGATCATCACGGCCAGCCACAACCCGGGCCAGTGGAACGGCTTCAAGATCAAGTCCGCCGATGGCTCCAGCGCCCCCACTGCGGTGGAAGCCGAGGTCGAGTCCCGTCTGCCGCAGATAATGGCCCAGGACAGGGCCAGCACCATGCCCCTGGAAGAGGGCCTGAACCGTGGGCTCATAAGGTACGTCGATCTGGCGCCCGCCTACATCCAGCATATCTCCAGCCTGGTGGACATCCAGGGCCTCCGCGACTCCGGATTGAGAATCACGGTGGACTCCATGTTCGGCGCCGGGTCCGGCTACTTCAAGGGGATACTGGAGTCAGGACGCACGGAGGTCATCGAGATCAACGGCGAACGGAACCCGCTCTTCCCCGGGATCCAGCCGGAGCCGATTGCCAGGCACCTGACGAAGCTCTCCGCCACCATCAGGCAGAACGGCTCCGCCATCGGATTGGCCACGGACGGCGACGCGGACCGGATAGGGGTAGTGGACGAGCAGGGACACCCGCTCACCCCGCTGCAGATATTTGCGCTGCTGGCCCTGTACCTCTTCGAGGTGCGAGGCGAACGCGGGCCCATGGTGAGGACCGTGACTACCACCAGCATGCTGAACAAGCTCGGAAAGCTCTACGACGTGCCGGTCTACGAGACCAAGGTGGGATTCAAGTACGTGGCCCCCATCATGATGTCCCAGAACGCGCTCATTGGCGGGGAGGAGAGCAGCGGCTTCGGGTTCCGCGGCCACATACCGGAGCGCGACGGCATACTGGCCGGCCTCTTCCTTCTGGACCTGATGAGGAAGCTCGCCATGTCGCCATCCCAGCTGATCGGCCACCTCTACCAGAAGGTAGGCCCGCACCACTACAACCGCTTGGACCTGGAGTTCCCGCCCGCCGACCGGGAGAAGATCATCGGCCGCATCGCCAACCAACCCCCTGCCCGGATCGGCCCCCTGAATGTCGTCAAGCTCAACCAGGCCGATGGCTACCACTTCACCCTGTCAGACGGCTCCTGGCTGCTGGTCCGCTTCTCCGGCACTGAGCCCATACTGCGCATCTACGCCGAGGCCGCCAGCCTGGAGCAGGCGAACTCCATCATTGCCGAGGGGAGAAGACTGCTGGGGGTGTGAACTATGAGTCTACTGGAAAGCCCGGATACCTATCGCCAGCTTGACCCGTCCGGCATGTTGCGGCATCTGCACCAGTTCCCGGAGCAGTGCCAGAGGGCCTGGCACATCGCCACGGACTTCAACTACCCGCGGGACTACCTCAAGGTCGAGAAGGTGGTCATTGCCGGCATGGGCGGGTCCGCCATCGGCGGGGATTTCGTTCGCCGCCTGGCCATGCTGGAGAACACCAGGCCGGTCTGGGTCCACCGCGACTACGGCCTGCCGCCGTTTGTGGACCGCAATACGCTGGTGGTCTTCTCCAGCTACTCCGGCAACACGGAGGAAACGCTCTCCTGCTTCTCCGAGTCTCTGCGCACACAGGCGAAGAAGATCGTGCTCACCACCGGCGGCAAGCTCAAGGCCATGGCAGAGAAGGAGCGCGTGCCGGTGCTCACCATCGACTACGAGGCCCCTCCCAGGGCCGCCTTCGCCCACAGCTTCATTTCGCTGCTGGGCATTTTCCACAGCCTTCGCATCGTGGAGGACAAGTCGGCCGACATGAAGGAGACCCTCGCGCTAATGAAGCGCATCGAGGACAGCGCGTCGGAGAAGGTGCCCCTGGACGCCAACGTGGCCAAGCAGGTAGCAGCGGACCTCTTCGGCCGTCTGGCAGTCATCTACGGCGCAGGGTTGCTGTCAGACGTGGCCCTTCGCTGGAAGAGCCAGATCAACGAGAACAGCAAGGCCTGGGCCTTCCACGAGCTCTTCCCCGAGCTGAACCACAACGCCGTGGTGGGCTTCCCCCTGCCGGCCGAGCTCCGGCAGAAGGCCATGGTGGTGCTGCTCCATTCCCCCTCGCTTCACCCGCGCACCTCCCTCCGCTACGACATCACCAGCGAGATCCTGGCCCAGGCCGGAATCAAGCACAGGAGGGTGGAGTCCAGCGGCAAGAGCGCTCTGGCGCAGATGACCGGAATGGTGCTCCTCGGCGACTACGTGAGCTTCTACCTGGCTATGCTCAACCGCACCGATCCCACACCCGTGCCCGTGATCGACACGCTGAAGTCCCGGCTGGCCCAAGCCGAATAGGCATCCCCCGCCTTCTCCAGACCGCATTCACTCCACCCCCGTAACGGTGGAGCGTTTCTCTGGAGACACCCTTCCCCACGATGACCGCAGAGCCACCTCCGCCGGGGCATGCTCACATCCCCCGGCGGGAACCCTGTCCTCGGTGCGGAAGCCGGACCCGGCCTAACGCTTGGTGTACTGCGGCGCCTTGCGCGCACGCTTCAGGCCGTACTTCTTGCGTTCTTTGATCCGGGCGTCCCGGGTGAGCAACCCGTGCTGCCTCAGCACGGGCTTCAGCCCTTCGTCAGCCTGCACCAGGGCCCGCGCGATGCCGTGGCGGAGCGCTGCGGCCTGCCCCGCGATGCCACCCCCGGCCACTTTGGCGGCTACGCCGAACTTGTCCTGGGTGTTGGTCACCTTGAAGGCCTGGTAGATGACTTCCCGCAGGGGCTCATCGGGGAAGGCTTCCTGCAGCGGCCGGTCATTCACCACGACGCTGCCGCCGCCAGGCAGCAGCTTCACCCTGGCAATCGCGGTCTTCCTTCGTCCGGTCCCGTAGTAATGCTTCCGTTCAGCCACTTGACGCCTCCGTTGTGCCCTTTACCTGAGCCTCGTGCGGGTGGGTGCTCCCAGCGTAGACCTTCAGCCTTCTGGCCATGGTCCGACCCCTGCTGTTGTGCGGGAGCATGCCCTTGACCGCTATCTCCAGCGGGCGGGTGGGATGCCGCGCGGCCATGTCGCCATAGGCCACGCTCCTCAACCCGCCGGGGTAGTTGGTATGGTGACGGTATATCTTGTCCTCCGTCTTCTTGCCAGTGACCCGGATCTTGGTGGCGTTGACCACCACCACGAAATCCCCGACATCGGCGTGAGGCGAGTACATCGTCTTGTGCTTGCCCTCGAGCAGCCCGGCCACTTCGGCGGCCAGCCTGCCCAGGGTCTTCCCCGATGCGTCGATTACGTGCCACTGGCGTTTGACTTCGGAAGCCTTTGCGCTATATGTCATGATATCTCCTCAGAAGGGGGAAACCCGCGATAGTTGACGTTCATCAGGCACAACCCCCGCGACGGCGCCGTCGGCCCTATGGTTCCGGCCTTCCCCTGCATGGCCCCATGGCGGAAGTCCTCCACGCTCATCTTGTGCAGGCCCACTTTGATCAGCCCGCCCACGGTGTTGCGTACCTGGTGCGGCAGGAAGGACGTGGCCTCCATGATGAAGGTAACCAGGTCCTGCCTGCGGCTGACCCCGGCCCGGAGCGCCCGGCGCTGCGTGGAGCGGGCATAGGTTGCCGGCGCGAAGGGCGCGAAGTCGTGTTCCCCGACCAGGACCGAGCAGGCAGCGTCCATGGCCTCAACATCCAGGCGCTGCGGCACCAGCTCGCAGAGATGCCGCCACAGCGGTGACGGCGTGGAGCGGTTGAGGATGTGATAGCGGTACTCGCGGCTCACCGCATGCCGCCGCACGTCGAAGCCCCCATCCACCCGGTAGGCGGCCCTGACGCAGATGTCTTCCGGCAGGAAGTGATTCATGGCCTTCACCCAGGTCCCGGCGGCAAACGAGGCCCGGGAAAGGAAGCTCGCCACCTGGCCCCTGGCGTGGACACCGGCATCGGTCCGGCTGGCCATGGCGACGCGGGTCTTCTCCCGCGTCAGCCGGCACAGGGCAGTCTCGGCTTCGCCCTGAATGGTGGGGGCGCCGGCCTGCAGCTGCGAACCGTGATACCTCGTCCCGTCGTACTCCATAATCAACACAATTCTATTGGGCCCGCCCGAATCCTGTATGTGCCACTCCCCGGCTGTCCTACTTCACCAGCTCGATGATCGCCATGGGGGCTGCATCCCCCTTGCGGGGACCCAGCTTCAGTATGCGGGTGTAGCCTCCGCTGCGATCCGCGTACTTCTTGGCCAGCTCGTCGAACACCTTGTCCACCACCTTCCTGTCGTGGACCAGAACCAGCGCCTGCCGGCGCGAGTGCAGGCTGCCTTCCTTGCCCAGGGTTATGACCTTCTCCGCCATGCCCCTGACCTCTTTGGCCTTGGTCACAGTGGTGACTATGCGCTCGTGGGCCAGGAGCTCCGTGGTCAGGTTGTGATAAAGCGACATCCTGTGGCCGGTGGGCCTCGACAGGTTGCTTCCTGCTACTTTATGTCTCATCGCCTTCTTCCGCCATCAAAGACAGTCCTTTTTCCTGCAAGTGCTGCTTCAGCTCCTCCAGCGACTTCCTTCCCAGCTTCTTCATCGCCATGAGGTCCCGCTCGCTCTTTTCCAGCAGCTCCCCGACCTTGGTGATCTTGTTCCTTCTCAGGCAGTTGAACACCCGGGGGGAAAGCCCCAGCTTCTCCAGCGGCATCTCGTACTGCTCTGTGGACACGCCCAGCGCCGCGGCCGGCGGCCCGCCGGCCTCCCTGGTGCCGGCCTGCACCACCGCCAGGAAGGTGGCAAACTGCTCCTTGAGTATCTGCGAGCTCTGGCTCAAGGCCTCCGCCGCCGACATGGTCCCGTCGGTCCAGACGTCCAGCAGCAGCTTCTCATATCCGATGTACTGACCGGTGCGCACCGGCTCCACGGAGTAGCTTACCTTCTGCACCGGAGTGTAGATGGCATCCACCGGAATGGTCCCAATCGGCAGGCCATCCCCATGGGTCGCCGGGACGTAGCCCTTGCCTACCCCCACGTTGAACTCCACGTAGAGCTTGGCCTTGGGCGAATCCAGGGTCGCCAGGTAGAGATCGGGGTTGGCGATCTCGAAATCAGTGGAGGACTTGATGTCACTGGCCCGAACCACCCTCTCGCCCTCGACCTCCAGCACCATCCTGCCTTCCTGCCCGGTCAGGGGCCGGAACCTCAGGCCCTTGACGTTCAGCAGAAACTCGGTGGCGTCTTCCTTCATGTGGGCAATGGTAGAGAACTCATGCTGAATGCCTTCAATCCTGATCCAGGTCACCGCGGCCCCCCGCAATGACCCCAGCAGCACCCGCCGCAGGGCGTTGCCGATGGTAATGCCAAATCCTCTGTCCAGCGGTTCAGCCACAAAACGCCCGTGGCTGCCTTCGCTCTCAACACACTCGACTCTTGGTGTCACCAGGTGCGACAAAGCGACCGCCTCCTTTCAAGGCTACCGGGAGTAGTGCTCCACGACCATCTTCTTGTCGAACTTGGTCGTGATCTCCTCTGCAACGGGGAGACTGAGTACCCGGCCAGAAAGGTCATTCTTGTCCAGGCTCAGCCACGCCGGGACGACCCTGGCCTCTATCCGCTCCATGGCCCGGTTGTAGAGGGCCTTGTTGACGCTGCTGGGCTTCCAGGCCACAGCATCGCCGGGTTTGACTACATAAGACGGGATGTCAACCTTGCGCCCGTTGATCGTCACGTGCCAGTAGGCGACCCGCTCCCTCCGCTCTTCGCCGG
>CALMBS010000430.1 GCA_937860285.1 uncultured Chloroflexota bacterium | reverse complement strand
GCCATGCGGCCGATGGGGTACATCTTGACCTGCATCTTCTTCATTTCCTCGGGCATGTTCTCCTGGGTGACGCCCTGGGTCATGGAGAGCTCGGACGCATGCTCCGCCTTCTCCGGGATCACGCCGGCAGGGCAAATACAGTTGATGTTGATGCTGTACCGGCCCACTTCCTTGGCCACGGCCTTGGTGAAGGCGATGACGCCGCCCTTGCAGGCGGAGTAGAAGGTCTGCCGGAACTCGCCCAGGCGGCCGGCCTCAGACCCGATGTTGATGATCTTGCCGTACTTCTTGGGGATCATCACCTCGAGGGCGGCCTTCGTGCCGTAGATGACGCTGTAGAGGTTGAGGGCGATCATTTTCTCCCAGGTTTTCTTGTCCTGCTCCATGAACAGCCGCCACGGGGACTCCTGCCAGCCCACGCCATTGATCAGGACGTCCAGCTTGCCGAACTCCTTCACGGTCTGCTGGACCAGGGCGTTGACCGAGTCCTGGCTGGTGACGTCGGTCTTGATGAATATGCACTTCCCGGCGCCGCCGAGGGCGTTGGCCTCGCCCACTACCCTCTGCCCCGCCTTCTCGTCGATGTCGGCGCAGACCACGTTGGCGCCCTCCCTGGCGAACGCCAGAACGTTGCCGCGGTTGATGTTGGAGCTGCCCCCGGTAACGATGACTGCCTTACCTTTGTACCCCAGGTCCATATTCCCTCCTTATCCGCCTATTCGGTATGGTAGCCCCTGCCGGCCCGCCACAGCGGGCCGGCAGGCAAGTGTGTCTCTGTCTCCTAGAACACGAACGGGTCGATGTTGCCGCTGTTGAACTTGGGGGGCCTCTTCTCCAGGAAGCTCTTGGCCGCGTCGAAGTGGTCTCCCGAGTTCAGGGTGTGGTACTCGTAGGCGATGCTGGTGTCGAACAGCAGGTTCACGCGGTCTATCAGGATCTTGTTCAGAACCAGCTTGGTCAGGCTGATAGCCAGGAACGGCCCATCGGCGAACTTCTTGGCCTGCGCCCAGGCCTCTTCCATCACCTTGTCGGGCGGCACGCACTTGGCGATGAGGCCCATGCGCTCCGCCTCGGGGGCGGTGACCATCTCGCCGGTCATCAGGTGATACTTGGCCTTGGCCATGCCGATCAGCAGGGGCCAGATGAGGCAGCCGCCATCGCCCGGCAGGATGCCGACGCCGATGTGCGGGTCACCGATGCGCGCCTTCTCCGACGCGATCACCACGTCGCACTGCAGTGCCAGGGTGGCGCCCAGGCCGGCGCAGGCGCCGTTGATGGCCGCGATGACGGGCTTGCGGCAGTTCAGCAGGTTCAGCACAATCCTCTTCACGCTGGTGCTGGAGATGCGGATGGTGTGGTCCGTGTAGCCCTGGACCATGAGGTTGATGTCGCCGCCGGCGGAGAAAGCCTTCCCCGCGCCGGTCAGGATCACGGCCAGGACCTCCTGGTCCTCGTTCATGTCCTCGAATATGCTCTCGATCTCGTGGTGCTCCGGCTTGCCGATGGCATTCATGGCATCCGGGTTGTTGAGGGTCAGGATGGCCACCCTCTCCTTCTTCTCTACCTTGATGAACTTGTACTTGCTATAGTCAACCATGAGTCTAACCTCCTTCCCGATTTGGCTATCACTCCGGACTTGTCCAGACTGCCCGGACCGAACCGGCCCGGCCTACATCCCCAGTTCCTGGGCCACTACCTCGCGCTGGAAGTCGGCATCACCGAAGTACAGCTCCGCCGCCTTCGCCCGCC
>CALMBS010000429.1 GCA_937860285.1 uncultured Chloroflexota bacterium | reverse complement strand
GTGGCGATGACCCCCAGCGGCACGCGCTTGCGGCCGATCTGGAGCCCGTTGGGCAGGGTGCGCATGTCGAACACCTCGCCGGCCGGATCGGGAAGGCCGGCCACGGTCCTGACGTCCGAGGCGATGCCGGCGATCCGGGCCGAGTTGAGCAGCAGGCGGTCCTGCATGGCTGCGCTCATGCCGGCCTCCTCGGCCGCGGTGCGGTCACGCTGGTTGGCGGCCATTATGTCATCCTGGTGCCGGACCAGGTTGTCGGCCAGGCGCAGCAGGGCCTGGTTCTTGACCTCGCTGGGCAGGCGCGCCAGCTGTTTGGCCGCGGCCCTGGCCGCCGCCGCCTTGGTTTCCAGCTCCTTCATGGCAGATGACATCTTCCTATCTCCTAGCCGGGCGCTAGCCCTCCATCCTCATCTTGAGCGCCTGCACGATCTCGTTGGACAGCACCTGGCCCACCAGCCAGGCCACCGGCGCCAGCGGTCCCCTGGCCTCGCCGCCGGCGACGGCCCGGGTGCCTCCGATCAGGGGCCTCAGCTCGTAGTAGCGGGTGGTCCGTCCCAGGAGGGCCTTGCCCTCCATGGCCACCCGCTCGCCGGGCAGGAACTCGGTGACGGTCATGTGCAGCCAGACCGGGACGATGCACATGATGGTGATGCGGAACCGGGCCCCGACGCCCAGCGGTCCCTCCGAGAGCTTCTTCACCCGGTGTACCGCCTCGGTCCACCGGGGCCAGGTCTCCGGGTCGGACACGGCCTCCCAGATGGCGCCGGGGGTGGCCCTGATAGTGATCCCCGCCTCGAATCTCATCGTGTTCTCATCCCCCTTGATGAGGGTATCACTTTACCCGGCGCCGGTACAAGGCATCGGGCCGGCGGTGTCGGGCCGGCGTTCGCCCTCGCGGGGCGGTCCCGAGGTGCGCCTGCGCGGCGGGGCCTCGCCGCCCGGCGCGGCCCCGTGCTATAATCACCCGGACTCAGCTGTGCAAGGAGTTAGATCCCCGTGGAGCCGCTTCACGTTTACCATACTCCCTGGACAGAGGTGGATGTAGTCCTCCGCCTCCTGATGGCCGCCGTGGTCGGCGCCATCATCGGCCTGGACCGGGAGAGGGCCCACAAGTGGGCCGGCATCCGCACCATGCTGCTGGTCTGCCTGGGGTCAGCCCTGTTCACCATCGTCTCCATGTTCGGGTTCGGGGGCCTGGCCGGCAACGAAGGGCAGGTGGTCGATCCGGCCCGGCTGGCCGCCGGGATTGTGGTGGGCATCGGCTTCCTGGGGGCCGGCGTGATCCTTCACAGCGAGAAGGGGGTAGTGGGTCTGACCACCGCCGCCGCGGTCTGGGCCGTCGCCGCCGTGGGGGTGACCATCGGCTGCGGCCTGTACCTGGTGGCCTTGCTGGCGGCCCTGCTCATCCTGCTGGCGCTGCGCCTGCACACCAAGCACCCGCCGGACTAGGCGCCGTCAACCACGCCGTTCTTCTGGAACGCGGCTATCTCGTCATCGCTGTACCCGCCGATGTCCCGCAGGATCTCCCGCGTGTGCTCGCCCAGCTTCGGCGCCGTGAAGCCGGGGTTGGCCGGCGTCTCGCTGAACTCCGCGGGATAGCCCGGCGCAGTGATGTGGCCGAACAGGCGGTGGCTGGTCTCGATGACGTAGTCGTTGGCCATGCTCATGGGGTCCGTGGCCACCTCCGTGGCCGAGTTCACCGGCGAGCAGAACACGTCGTGCTCGCAGAGGACCCGTATCCACTCGTCCCTCGGCCGGTTGACGAAGACCGTGTCCAGGAAGGCGATGAAGTCCTCCCGGTTCTCGAACCTGCGGTCCCGGTTCTCAAACCGGTCGTCGTGTATGAGCTTGGGGTGCTCGATGGCCAGGCAGAAGTTGCGCCACGCGGTGGGGTGGTGGGCCACCGTCATGCAGAGCCACTTGTCGTCCTGGCACCGGTAGAAGTTGCGCAGCGGGTCGGTGGACCGGCGCTGGTGGCGCGGCACATCGGCTTTCATGATGAGGCCGTTGAGGACGTTGAAGTACTGCAGGAACATGGCCGAGCCCAGGAGCGATGTCTTCACCTCCTGTCCCCGGCCGGTGCGCTCGCGGGCGTAGAGAGCGGTGAGGATGGAGTGGCTGGTGGTAATGGCTGTCACCTGGTCGATCAGGCCGAACTGGGAGATCAGGGGCGGCATGTCCGGCTCGCCGGCAGAAAGCATCAGTCCGGACCTGGCCTGCCCCAGGAAGTCGAAGCCTCCGGCGTCCCGGTCGGGGCCTCTGGACCCGAAGGCCGAGACTCCGGCGTATATCAAACGGGGGTTGAGGGGCCGCAGGTCGGCATAGGTCATGCGCTGGCCTTCCACCGCCTTCGCGCGGAAGTTGGTGACGAAGACGTCGCACCTGGGGACCAGGCGATAGACGATCTGTTTGCCCTCCTCTTTGCCCAGGTCCAGGGCAATGCTCTTCTTGTGCCGGTTGGCCCCCTCGTAGAAGAGGCTGTGCCCGTCCTTGGCCACCGGGAAGTTGCCGAAGCGGACCAGCATGCGGATGGGATCGCCGGTCTTGGGGATCTCGATCTTGATGACCTCCGCCCCGAGGTCGGCCAGGATGGCCGCCGAGCCGGGGCCGGCGTGAAACGCCCCCCACTCCAGGATCCGGATCCCACTTAGAGGCTGGTTGCCGTCGTGACTGGTAGCCAACAGAGCGTCTCCTTCCGCCACGCCGGTTACGCGCCGCGCAGGACCAGGCCCTCAGCAGAGCGGGCGCGCGTGCGCCAAACGGGCGGGCTGTCTATGAAAATGGTAGTCTGGCGGTCCCGCGCCCGTCAACCGACGCCCGTCGAGCGACGGCCGTCAAGCGACGCCCACCACTGCTTCGCGCGGATAAGCGTCTCAAGACGTTTCTGCTTGCGATAGTGCTGGGCCACCTGGTTCCGGGCAACGCCCCATAACCAGAACCACAGAGAGCCCCGCCGTGACTCGTAACCGCGGGCCGAGCGAGCGGCCGCCAGGAAGGTCTCCTGG
>CALMBS010000428.1 GCA_937860285.1 uncultured Chloroflexota bacterium | reverse complement strand
CGAGCTGGGCGGTCCCAAGTGGGACTACAAGATGAACAACATCATCTACATCGAGCTGGACCCGGAGAAGGTCAAGGACGGTGAGGTGAAGCTCATTGGGCCGGACATAAACGAGGTCAAACCGGGGACCTCCTTGCCCGGCTGCTTCACCATCAGGGTCTACGGCAAGGAGCTGACCCAGACCCATCACGGCTACGTCTCGCGCCAGATCGGGACGGCGCTCCAGGGCATTGAGGGGTTCATGCTCTTCGGGTCGCCCGACGAGCTTTGGATCAGGATCAGCAAGGAGGTGGCCAACCGGCTGACCTTCGCCAAGATCGCGCAGTTCTGCTACGCTACTGCCCGGACGCTCATTCCGCAGGTGGATGCCGTGGCCTTCCTGTGGGCCGTCGGCGCTCCCGAGGTTGGCGGCGTGGAGATGATCGATCCGCTGATCAAGTGGGGCAAGGAGAAGCACAAGTTCAACAGCGCCAAGGAGCTGTACGATGATGAGGATGTGGACACCTTCTACGGGTGCACCATATGCAAGTCCCTGGCGCCCAACCACGCCTGTGTCCTGACGCCCAGCGCCCTGCCCTACTGCGGCATCATCGGCTATGATTCGGCCAAGGTGACCTGCGAGATGGACCCGGAAGGCTACGTCTTCCCCATCCCCAAGGGCGAACTGCTGGACTCCCACTGCGGTCACTACGCCGGCGTAGACCGGGCCATATATGAGAGATGCAATCACCTGGTGAAGGAAGTCCACATATACAGCAGCATCAGGTACCCGACCACGAACTGCGGCTGCTTCGAGGCGGCCTCCTTCTATATCCCGGAGGTGGATGGAATCGGCTTGGCCATGAGGCGCTACACCGGCATGACGCCGCTGGGCATCAAGTTCTCCACGCTGGCCGGGACGATATCGGGGGGTGCCCAGAACCATGGCTTCAAGGGTCTGTCCATAGCCGGCATGGCCAGCAAGAACTTCCTCAAGGGCGACGGCGGCTGGAACCGCATTGTCTGGATGCCGGCGGATCTCAAAAGGGACATCGCCCAGGTGATCCCGGAGGAGATCTACGACAAGATCGTCACCAGCGAGGACACGGTCGATCCGGCGGAGCTCCGGAAGCTGCTGATCGAGAGAGGCCATCCCATCGTGAAGCTGTTCTGGAAGAACGGCGAACCGCAGGCCCTGAAGCTGCCTCTTCCCGGCGAGGAGTGGCCGGAAGAAGCCGCGGGCAAGAAGTAGATTGGGGGGATTGAGATGTCAGAGACAATGTGCGGCGTGTGCCAGAAGAAACCAGCTGAGGTGAAATGCCAGGAGTGCGGAGTTGACCTTTGCAGTCAGTGCGTCAAGGAGGTCCGCATAGATTCGACGCGTCCGGGCCAGCGCATGATGGGCCGTATCACCAGCCCCATGAAATCGGCCCAGCAGAAGATACAGGTATGCGAGAATTGCTTCAAAGAGAAGGAGTTCCTGGGGTAGACGCCGGCCACAAGGCGGCTTCCGGGGAGAGTAGCTGATGGAAGAGAAATGGATAGCCAAGGTTGGACCTCACAAGGTTGACATCAGGAAGGCGGTCCGTGATCCTCGCGGCATCGAGGACAGGGTCAGGGAGATCCTGGAGAAGGACTTCGTCGAGAGCCGCTACGCCCAGTTTGGGGCCTCACTTAACATAATGCCAGACGCGGCTGACCTGGAGGACTGGGACCGCGTACTGCTGGAGAGGTACGAGCCGGTGTACGGGGCGCCGCAGGACGCGTGCGCGGACTGTGAGCTGGGACCCTGCCGGCTGAAGGATGGCAACGGCGCGTGCGGGCTGACCCTGCAGGCGTACCAGGGGAAGCTCAGCCTGCGCAAGGCCTGCCGCGGCTGCCTCTCCCAGATGATAGTCACCAGGCAGCAGATGAACCACGCGCTGAAGCTGTACAGTGAGGACACGCCCGTCAGCATGGGGGACCTGCTCACCATGTCCGACACCTGCCCTCCG
>CALMBS010000427.1 GCA_937860285.1 uncultured Chloroflexota bacterium | reverse complement strand
AGCAGCGACGGATCGCGGTCGGGCCATCCGGTGAGGTTGATGAACCCGGACAGCGCTGCCAGGTGCAGGCCCACTGCGGGCAGCCGGCTCTGCGGCCCCGTCTGGCCCTTGGAGCTCAGGCTGATCATGATGATCTCGGGCTTCATCCGGCTCAGCTCCTCGTAGCCCAACCCCAGGTTGTCCATGATCCCGGGGCTGAAGCTCTCGGCCACGACGTCGGACCACATGATGATCCTGCGCGCGATCTCGATCCCCTTCGGATGCCGCATGTTGAGGGTGACGCCCAGCTTGTTGCAGTTGTAGTTGTGGAAGTAGCCGCCGCGGTTCACCCCCGGGATGTTGTCCTTGTACGGCGGGTAGGGGCGAACGCCATCGACCACCCTGGTGCTCTCGATCTTGATGACGCGGGCCCCGTAGTCCGCGAGGTACCGGGTGCAGAACGGTCCCGCCACGTACCAGGTGAAGTCGGCGATCTTGATGTCCTCCAGGGCGTGACGCATCAGATGACCCCCTCCCGGCGCAGCCGCGACAGGTCTTGCGGCGACAGGCCAAGCTCGCCGGCGTAGACCTCCTGGTTGTGCTCCCCTATCCGCGGCGCAGGCCGCCTGATGCCGCAGGCCGACCCGGAGAAGGAGACACAGGGACGCGGATAGGTCAGGGTCGCCCCCAGCTCCGGGTGCGCTATTCCGGCCCAGAATTCCCTGGCCTGCAGCTGGGCATCATGCGCCAGGTCCTCGGTGGTGTTGCAGGGGTAGAGGACGATGCGCTTGGCCACCGATCCCTGGTAGAGCTCGGCCTTCGAGTGGCGCTGGAAGAAGTCGCCGATGGCCGTCAGCATCCCCAGGTACTGCTCGTCGGAGAGCTCCCTGCCCTGGGGATCGAAGGTCTCCCAGTTGATCCGGCGCATGTAGTCCGGCGCCAGGCCCTCGCTGGCCATCCATTCGGTCAGGGCCTTGTTGCCCGGCGCGCCCATGTGTCCGCTGGAGATAATGAAGATAACGAAGCCGTCGCGGCACTTCCACAGCCTCTTCTGCCTCGACCACCGCACCCCCGACAGCATCTGGGCCGACCCCGCCCGCTTCGGATTGAACCGGGCCAGGTTCCAGTACTGCTGGTTCTGGAGGTTGACTATGGCCAGCGAATCCTGGGCGGACACGTCCACCCACTGGCCTTCCCCCATCGCCTGGCGGTGGTGCAGGGCCACCAGGCTGGCCGCGGCAGCTTCCAGGCCGGCGTGGAGAAACGCCTGGGGGAAGCTGGGGCAGACGGGCGGACGGTCCTCGTCCCCCGTCACGTACATGTAGCTGGAGAGGGCCCAGAGCACAATGTCCGAGCCGGCGTAGTCCCTCCACGGCCCCGACTGCCCGAACGAGGTGATGGAGGTCAGGATGATCCCCGGATTGATCTGGCGCAGGCTCTCATATCCCAGGCCCAGCCCGGCCATTTGGCCGGGGCGGAAGGACTCGATGACGAAGTCGGCTGACCGGACCAGCCGCCGGAAGATGGCCTGCCCCTCGGCGACTCCGGTGTCGAGCGTAATCCCCCTCTTGTTGCAGTTGTACCCCAGCCAGTACAGGCTCTTCTCCGGATGGGGGACGTCGCGGTAGAAGGGGCCGACGGCGCGGCCCGGGTCGCCTCCGGGGGGTTCGACCTTGATGACGTCGGCCCCGAAATCGCCCAGCACCCGCCCGCAAAGGAACCCCTTCGCGTCGCTCAGGTCCAGGACCCGGAACGGGCCTAAGAGAGATCCTGTCTCCTGCATGTCGTCCTGCCGTCCACCCGTGCGCCCGACCGGTCCGGACGCGTCCGGCCTACGGTATGGAGCCCAGGTTCCTGGTCACGGCGCCGTAGACCTCTCCATCCATGAAGTTGATGGACTGGTAGCCACCGGACCCCATGGCCTTCTCGAAGAGCATCCTGGCTACAGCGATGTCCTCGATGGCCAGACCGGTGGAATCGAAGACGGTTATGCTGTCCCGCGCCGCCCTGCCCGGCCTCTTCCCGGCGATTATGTCGCCCAGTACAGCATGGATCCGCTCCACTGAGAACTGGCCCCGGCTGATGGGCACGTTCACCTCGCCACCCAGCACTGCCTGCTCCATATCGTCCACCACGACCATGGCTTCCGCCAGTATGGCGAGCTCCAGCTCCTGCTTGCCGGGACCGTCGGCCCCGACGGCGTTGATGTGGGCCCCGGGGGAGACCCACTTCCTCCGGAGCACCGGCTCCCGGGCCGGTGTCAGCGTGCAGACGATGTCGGCCGCCGCTGCCGCCTCCGGCGTCCCGGCCTCGACGGGGACCTGCGGGAAGGCCCTGATCAACGACTCCACGGCCGACGGCCGGACATCGAAGACCGTGACCTTCTTCAGCCGGAACAGCTCCGCGTGGGCCAGCAGCTGTGTGAAGGCCTGCTGACCGGCCCCGATGAGGCCCAGGGTGCACGAGTCGGGACGGGCCAGGTACTTCGACGCGACGGCCGCGGTGGCGCCGGTGCGGTAGGCCGTGATGTCCATGGCGTCCATGACCGCCAGGGGGTACCCGGTGGCCGGATCGCTGTAGACCAGGGTGGCCATGACGTTGGGCAGGCCCTTTGCCGGATTGCCGGGGTAGGCGCAGACCCACTTCATGCCGGCGGCGCCCGCCACGGAGGCGGGCATCGCCCGGAAGTCGCCGCAGTCGGTGTCCAGGTAGACCTTGTGGGGCATCCGCGCGTGGCCCAGGGCGTAGTCCCGGAGGGCCTGCTCCACCGCGGCAATGACGGCGGACATCGAGAGCAGGCCCCTGATGTCCTTCTGGCTCAGCAGGAGAGTGGACATGCTGGCTTCCTCCTCGGCGCCCCGGCGCGGATTACTGACTCTATGGCTTCGAAGGGCGAATGTCAAGCGCCCCGCACCGCGCCTCGCCTCGCCGGGTACGATGTGCTATTCTGGATTCCGGAATGCACGAGATGGCCATCACCCAGAGCATGGTCAACCTGGTCCTGGAAGAGGCTCGGAAGGGCGGGGCCCGCCGCGTCACCAGCATCAGCCTGGTCCTGGGGGAGCTTTCCGGCGTGGTCGGCGACTGCGTCGAGCTCTACTTCGGCCTGATGAGCCGGGACACCCCGGCGGAGGGCGCGGCCATCTCGATCAAGTCCGTGCCCACGCGGGCCAGGTGCCGGAAGTGCGCCAGGGAGTTCGAGGTCAAGGACCTGGACTGGATATGCCCGGAATGCGGCAGCGTCAGTGTCGAGCTGGTGGCCGGCCATGAGCTCTTTGTGGAAAGCATCGAGGTGGAGTAGCCGTGGAGATCAAGGTCCTGAAAGACATCCTGAGCGCCAACGACCAGATCGCGGAGCGCAACCGGGCCTTGCTGCTGGCCAAGAAGGTGACGGTGCTGAACGTGATGTCATCGCCGGGGTCCGGGAAGACCAGCCTCATCCTGGAAACGATCCGGGCCCTGAAGGGCCGGGTCCGCATCGCCGTCATCGAGGGCGACATTGCCTCCACCATAGACGCCCAGAAGGTAGGCCAGGAGAAGGTGCCCGTGGTGCAGATCAACACCGGGGGCGAGTGCCACCTGGAGGCGGGCCAGGTCGGCCGGGCCCTGGACAGCCTGCCGCTGGACCAGACCGACCTTGTCCTCATCGAGAACGTGGGCAACCTGGTCTGCCCCGGGGAGTTCCGGCTGGGAGAGGACAAGAAGGTGGTCATCCTGAGCGTCCCGGAGGGTGACGACAAGGTCCACAAGTACCCCCTTCTCTTCACCATGGCTGACGCCGTCGTCATCACCAAGATCGACCTGCTGCCCTACACCAGGTTCGATGTCCCCGCCTTCCTTCAGGCGATCGGGGGGATGAACCCGCAGGCCAGGGTCTTCCAGGTCTCCTGTACCAGCGGAGAGGGCCTGGGGGAGTGGGTCGAGTGGGTGACCTCGGTCATCCGGAAATGAAGAGAGGGGACCGGATGTGCTCCGGTCCCCTCTACGGTTCGGGGTGGCGCTCCGCCCCTCGGCGGACGCGGTTCTACCAGAAGAGCGGCTCAGCGTAGGGGTCCGGCTGCATCTGGCGCAGCAGCTCGATTCCCCGGTTGTGGAGCTTCCGGGTGATGGTCTGGAGCGCCTCTACCTCCTTCTTGCTCAGCACATTCAGGGAATCCGGAACCGTGGTGGCGGAGGCCCAGCTCTTCAAGGCCTCCTCGCCCTTCTTGGTCAAGGACACCCTGAGCCAGTTCTTCCTCTTCATGTCCTTCTTGGTGCTCACCAGGCCCTGGGACTCCATGCGGTGCACCAGGGCGGAAACCGTGTGGGGCTGCTTGTGCATCATCCTGGCCAGCCGCATCGGCGTCAGGGGCTCTGCCGACGTCTTCAGGCCGTACAGCACCGCAGCCTGCGGGATGTTGATCCCGCTCTTCGCCAGCTCGAGGCTCCTGGCCCTCTCCATGACGGCCATGATCGTCTCCAGCCGCAGCCAGTTTTTCTGGTTCTCGGTCAGCTCGATATTGTCAACCACCTGTATCCTCCGTTTTATGGTTTTGTAATACCTTATAGGCCTATACTATTCCATGGAAAGGGTGATAGTCAAGTGCGACTGGCACCGCGTGGTATCGAAGGGCGCCAGCACATCCCGCGCAGGGGGACCGGCCGGCGGGCGGGCCTATCGGCCCATCACCACCACGCTTCGGGCGATGAGGTCATGCAGCCCCTGCCTCCGGGCGGTGGCTGCGATCATGGCGAATCCGACAAGTGCCGTCAGGGTCGATGCGATCCTGGCAAAGTGCCTGACCGTGGCCTGGCGGAACGACAGGCGCCGGCCGTCGACGCCGGTGACCGCCATGTTCAGCAGGACCTTGCCCACGGTGCCCTGCCTGGCTGAGCTCTCCATGACGGCCCAGTAGAGCCAGCTGCCCCCCTGCCAGAGGATGACCGTCGCCGCCAGCAGGACCGCGCCCCCGGGGACCCCCATCCAGGGCCCCATCAGGACGGCCAGCAGGACCCACAGACCCAGGAACACCGTGGCGGTCAGCCCCAGGTCAAGGGCAAAGGCACCCAGCCTCCTCCAGGGGCCGGCGTAGCCGGCTTCGGGAACGGCCAACGCCACGGATGCCTTGTCTCTCACTGCCTTCCCTCCTCCATCGCCGGAATGCCGCTGTGAACGAACGCGCCGGGCGAGCGGCTGGGAGAATATAACACCAGCCGCAGCGCAGGTCAACGGCCGGAAGGTGCGTGGTTCAGCCCTGCAGTTCCCGAAGGGCCAGGCTCACGGCCCGCGGGACGGCCTCTTCAACCTCGGGCGTGCAGCCCTCGCGAAGCGGTGTCACATCGCCGGCCTCGATGGCCAGGATGACGATCTGTTCCGGCAGGGGCAGTCCCATCCTGGCCCCGATGTCCAGCGCCGCCCTCAGGCTTACGTCGTGGACGGTGAAACCGTGCAACGGCTCGGGCAGGTCCTCCGGCACCAGCCGGTAGACATCCCCCGGCGTTCCCCGGCGGGTTTTGATGGCATCGATCACGAGAGCGCGATCGAACCCGGTCATCAGCTCCAGGAGGGACAGGCCCGCGGCGGTCGTGCTGACCACTGTGACCCCGGAAGGGAGGCCTTCCCCCTCGAGGGCCTCCGCGACACGCAGGCCGACAGCATCGTCACCCCGAAGGAGACTGCCGATACCGATGATGATTGTTCTCGGCGGGCCGGCGCCCGCCGGCCGCGCGACTCGATCCTCTGTCATTGGGGCTGGAACGCCGCCGGCTAACCGCCGCAGGTGCTGCAGCTGGAAGACGAGCATCCGCTGCACGACGACCCGCCGATCGGCGCGGACATGCCGTTGTCGCTCTTGGAGAAGGAGGCGAACCGCGACATGGCCCTGGGGGCCGGCTTCCGGCACTTCGGGCAGGGCGCCCCATCTCCGGACTGCGATATGGACCGCATCAGCTCGAACCTGACACTGCAGTCGGGGCAACAGTACTCGTAGACAGGCATCTTCTCTCCGCTATGGCTTGAAGGCCACCACTTCCTTGATCTCGGGCAGCTCGTCCTTGATCTGCTCTTCAATCAGGACAATGACGGTCTCTTCCGCAATGCCCGCCGAGCAGCTGGACGGTATGACCTGCACCTTCACCACGCCGTCGGTCACCTCGACCAGCTCCACTATGTTCACGCCCAGCGCCGGACGGACCTTGTCTATGACTCGCTCCACCTTGTCAAAGAGGGGATTCTGGCTCTCTGCTTTCAAGATTCCTTCCTCAGATTCAGAATGCCGCCGGGCGACACCCGGCGCCGCTATACGGCTACTACCTGCTTGACCTCGGGTATCTCTTCCTTGAGCACCCGCTCGATCCCGTTCTTCAGCGTCATGGTGGCCATGGGGCAACCCCCGCAGGCACCCGTCAGCTTCACCGTCACCACACCCGCCTTCACGCCGACCAGCTCCACATCGCCCCCGTCGGCCTGCAGGTTCGGCCGGATCTGGGCCAGTACCTTCTCTACCTTTTCCTTCATCACTTCCTCCAGCAACGCACTCAATCCAGGGTGACACACGTCCAGAGCAACGCCCGGAGTCTACCGCGGCCCCGGTGCTCCGTATGCAACTTGCGTCTCACATTATGTCATAAACATGTTAGCCTGTTGCCGCACGGGCGTCAATTTGCCCGCCCTTTGTCCATCGGCGCCGCCCGCTATATAATCGATACTGGATTGAGCAAGATCGACGACTCCTTCTTCCGGCATTCGTCAGCGGCCATCGTTGGCGCCTCCTCGGACTACAACATGGGCCATGCCTTCGTGCAGTGCCTCCAGGACTCCGGGTTCCGGGGCCGGCTGTATCCCGTGAACCCGGCCGGAGGGGAGATCCGGGGACTGCCGGTCTACCGCCGCCTGTCCGACATTCCCGGCCGGGTGGACTACGTAATATCCTGCATCCCTGCCCGGCTGACGCCGCAGTTGGTCAGGGACAGCGCGGCCAAAGGGGCCAGGGTGGTCTCCTTCTTCACCGCGGGCTACTCGGAGAGCGGCCGGCGGGAAGGGCGGGAGATGGAAGACGAGCTGCTCCGGGCCGCGCGGGCCGCAGGCGTCCGCCTCCTCGGGCCCAACTGCCTGGGCCTGTACTGTCCCGAGACCGGGCTCTCCTTCGCCGCCGATTTCCCGAAGGACAAGGGGGGAGTGGCCTTCATCGCCCAGAGCGGGGGCAACTCCATTTACCTCATCCGGACGGCCGGCCGGAGGGGGGTCCGCTTCAGCAAGGCCGTGTCCTACGGCAATGCCTGCGACGTCAGTGAGTGCGACCTGATGGAGTACTTCATCACGGACAGCGACACCACGATGGTAGCCGCCTACATCGAGGGCATCAGGGATGCGCGGCGGTTTCGCCGGGTGCTGCAGAGGCTGGCCGCCGCCAAGCCGGTGATCATCCTCAAGGGTGGTTCCACGCCGGGCGGGGCCGTGGCCGCCTCCTCCCACACCGGGTCACTGGCCGGGCAGGACGAGTCCTGGGAGGGGCTGCTCCGGCAGACGCGGGCCATCCGGGTCCACGATCTCGACGAGATGGCCGACATGCTGGTGGCCCTCTCTTTCCCGGGCCACCCCCGGGGCCGGAGGGTGGCCGTCTTTGGCAGCAACGGCGGCTTCAGTGTGCTGACCGCCGACGACTTCATCCGGGCCGGCTTCGAGCTGCCCCAGCTGGACCCGCCGTGGCAGCAGCGGCTCCATGAGGCCGTGGCCAGGTTCTCCAGGTCCGACGCCGGGATGATCCTGAAGAACCCCTTCGACATCACCAACATCGCCTCCGCCGAGGGGCTCCAGGCCGCCATGAAGACCATGGCCGACAGCGGCTGCTTCGACCTGATGGTGGCCCAGCTGAGCATCAGCAACTCTGGATGGCCCTTCGTGGACTCACCGTTCACGGCCTGGCCCGGCATCTTCGTGGACGCGCTCCTGGCCGTGCACCGGGAAACCGGCCGGCCAACGGCCGTCATCCTGCACAGCATCACCCATCCGGTCGAGCTCGAGAGGTTCGGGGCGCTGCAGCAGAAGTGCCAGTCCGCCGGTCTGCCGGTCTACGATTCCATCCCCCGGGCGGTGCTGGCCCTGGACCGCCTCGTGCGCCATAACGCTAACCATCCCGCCTGACCGGGCATCTCCCCGCCCGGCCGGTGGCGGCGGCGCGACGGTGCCCGGGCCCTAGTCGGCGACCACGCCCTTGATCTCCGGAATCTCGGCCTGCAGCTCCTCTTCCAGGATGACCAGCGTCGCCTCCTTGGGAGGGCCGCCGTGACAGCCCGGGGCGAATATCTCCACCCTGACTACTCCGTCCTTGACCCCGCGCAGCATGACCTCGGTGGGACCGAAAGCCGGCTTCAGCCGGTCGATGACCTTCTGCACCCTGTCCTTCATCTCCGCGCCTCCTCTATATCAATGCGCAGGCACGCACACGCGCGCCTGCCGGCTGACGCCGCCTCCCGGGACCGGAGGGCAGGTGAAGCTTCACGCTGCCGCTCGCATGCGGGGGCAGGTGAAGCCATTCTACACCAGCCCTCCCGGGCTGAAAAGGCTCATGGCGCTCATTGCGCTTTCCCTGGCGCCCGGCAGCGGGTAGAATCGGGCTGTCGAGGCTAACGCCCGGCCCGGACACCGGCCCGCTGGAGGTGACAGGAAGATGGATACGATCGACCGGCGCCGCTTCATCGAAAAGATGCTCGCCCTGGGGGGCGGGGCCGCAGCCGCAGCCGCCCTAATGTCACTGGCCGGCTGCTCCGGCGGGCCATCACCAGCGCCGACCGGGGAGAACATCACCGTCGCTCCCCCCTCAGCCCCACCCGCCGGCGCCGCCTACCTGGCCGTGGCCAGGGGCGAGCACCCGGAGGCGCTGGTGCAGAGGTCCATCGCCGCCCTCGGCGGTATCGAGCGCTTCGTCAAGCCGGGCAACGACGTCATTATCAAACCCAACATCTGTACCTCCAACCGGGCCCCGGAGTATGCCGCCACCACCAATCCCGAGGTGGTAGCCGCGCTGGTCACCCTCTGCCTCGGGGCCGGCGCCGCGCGGGTCCGGGTGATGGACTATCCGTTCAGCGGCGGACACGAGGAAGCCTACAGCAGCAGCGGCATCGCGGAGGCGGTGGCGGGCGCCGGAGGCCGGATGGAGGTCATGGCCGGGATGAAGTTCCAGGATACCCCGGCCCCGCACGGCCTGATCCTGAGTTCCTGCCGCGTGTACCAGGAGATACTGGACGCCGACGTCCTCATCGACGTGCCCATCGCCAAGCAGCACGGGAATACCGTGCTCACCCTGGGCATGAAGAACCTGCTGGGCGTAGTGGACAACCCATCGAGCTACCACACCGCCCAGATGTCCGAGCGGGTGGTCGACCTCAACACCGTGGTCCGTCCCCACCTGGTGGTGGTGGACGCCGTCCGCATCCTGCTGAACAACGGCCCCACCGGCGGCAGCCTCAATGACGTGAAGCGGACGAACACCGTCATCGCCAGCCACGACATCGTGGCCGCCGACTCGTATGGCGCCACCCTCTTCGGCAAGACCGCCGCGGACCTGCCCATCGTCCAGGCCGGCGCCAGGAGGGGGCTGGGCACCACGGACCTGGGCAGCCTGAACATCGAGGAGATACCGGTCTAGGAAAGGCACGGTTTGGCCCCGGAGAAGAGAACGCAGCGATGGCGCTGGACCAGGCTCTCAGTGCAGGCCCTGGTGCTGGCGCTCTTCCTGTACCTGCTGGTGGCGGACCATGCCGGCGCCGGCACCGTGCTGCCCGCCGACCTCTTCTTCCACCTGGACCCGCTGGCCGGCCTCTCCTCGTCGCTGGCCTCCCGCAGCTTCATGGCGCCGGTCCTCCTGGGCCTGCTGACCCTGGCCCTGACCTTGGCCCTCGGCCGGGCCTGGTGCAGCTGGGCCTGCCCGCTGGGGACGCTGCTCGACTGGACCAGCCTGCGCCGCCTCCGCCACCCCCGGGGCCGCCCATCGCCCTGGCGCCACGTCAAGTACGTCACACTCCTGGCCGTGCTGGTGGGGGCGGTGCTGGGCACCCTGGGGCTGCTTGTCCTCGACCCCATCACCATCCTCTTCCGCACCCTCGGCTCCGGCGTGATCCCGGGCATCAACCTGGCGGTGACCCGCGGCGAGTCCTGGCTCTACCGCTTCGATGCGCTGCAGGGTTTCCTGGACGGATTCGACCGGTTCGTCCGCGGCACGCTCCTCCCCGGGGCCGAGCCGTACTTCGTCCCCAGCCTGGCGCTGCTGCTGGTCATGGCCGCCATCCTGGCCGCCAACGCCATCCGGCCGCGCTTCTGGTGCCGCTACCTCTGCCCCCTCGGCGGGCTGCTGGGCCTGGCGTCGCGCGTCTCGCTCCTTCGCCGCAGCGTGGACCAGGAGAAGTGCAGCCGGTGCCGCAAATGCGCCAGGGAGTGCCCCGTGGGCGCCATCGACTCCGAGAAGGAGTACCGCTCGGACCCCGGCGAATGCACCCTGTGCCTGCGCTGCGTTGAGGGCTGCCCCGCCCATGCCATCGCCCTTCGCCGGGAGACCCGGCCCGCCGCCCCGGACCTGGAGGGCCTCACGCGGAGGCAGGTGCTGGGCTCCTTCGGCCTCATGCTGGCCGGGGTAGCGCTGCTGCGCCTGCCCTCTGTCCTGCGCGGGTCCGGCCGCAGGCGCCTGAGGCCGCCGGGCTCCTCCGAGGACGACATCATGAGGAGGTGCATCCGCTGCGGCATCTGCGTCAACATCTGCCCCACCCGGGCCATCCATCCCGCCGGCCCGGGACCGGACTATGACCACCTGTGGACGCCGGCCCTGGTCCCGCGCCTGGGCTACTGCGACTACTCCTGCCGGCGCTGCGGCGAGGCCTGCCCCACCGGCGCCATACCGGCGCTGACCCTGGCCGAGAAGCAGTCAGCCGTCATCGGAACGGCCCGGATAGACACCACCCGCTGTATCCCCTGGTCGCAGAACACCAACTGCATCGTCTGCCAGGAGATGTGCCCGCTGGCGGAGAAGGCCATCGAGCTGGAGGACGTGGCGGTGACCAACGGCGAGGGCCTGGAGACAACGGTCCGCCGCCCTGTGGTCCTCCCTGACCGCTGCATCGGCTGCGGCCTCTGCGAGCACCAGTGCCCGCTGAACGGGGAGGCGGCCATAAGGGTCTACCCCGAAGAGGGCCAGGGGCGGCGGCAGGGCCGTTAGCCGGCTGGAACCTTTGGCCGCGTCAATTCGTCATAATGACCAAAGAGGGCGCAGGGCACACGCGCGGAGGAGGTTCGAGGGAATGAAGACCGGACGTTTCGGGACGGCGCTGGCACTGGTGATGGTCCTGGCGACAATTGCGGCCACGGCCGTCGGCCTGTCCGTCTGGCCAGCTTCCGGGGGCGGGAACCAGACCGATGACCACGGGGACCCCACTGACTGGCAGCCGGAGGCATCCCTGGCCGGGGGCTTGCAGCGTTTCGCCTCCAACCACGAGATGGAGAGCTTCCTGGCGACGGCCCCGGCTTACCCCGGCTACTGGTACCTGAACGACCAGGGCGGCATCCTGCGCTTCGGGACCGAGGACTCGCTGGCCGCCGCCGAGTCCACGCCGGACTACTCCCAGACCAACATCCAGGTGGAGGGAGTGGACGAGGCGGACATCGTCAAGACCGACGGCCGGTACATCTACCTGGCTGTTGACAACCGGCTCATCATCGCCCTGGCCCACCCGCCCGGAGAGGCAAGGGTGGTCTGGGAGCGGAAGCTCGACGGCACCATCCAGGGGCTGTTCATCAGCGGGGACAGCCTGGCCGTCCTGCAGTCGGACGGGCAGGTGTATGCCACCGGCCTGCGCTGGGGCCTGGCAGAGGAGGGCCTGGCCGGCGGCAGCGATCAGACCTCCATCAGGGTCTACGATGTCACCGACCGGGAGCATCCGGACCTGGAGCGGGAGCTCTCGGTGGACGGCTACTACGTTTCCGCCAGGATGATCGGCAGCTACGTGTACCTGATCGCCAGCGGATCCGTCTGGAGGACCGAGGACAGCGTCGGGCTGCCCCGGATCGACGGGGGCGATGGCACCGTTCAGATCCGGGCGGAGGAGATCTGGCACTCGGAGATGCCCGACAGCGGCTACTGCTTCACCACCATCATGTCGGTCAACGTAACTGACAGCGATGAGGAGGCCCGCCACGAGACGCTGCTGGTGGGCAGTGCCAGCACGGTCTACGTCTCGCCGGAGAACATCTACGTCACCTTCCCGGACTGGTCAGGCGCCTCCGGAAAGACCTCCATCCAGCGCATACATATTGACCAGGGTCAGATCGCGTACCACGCCACGGGCGAGGTGCCCGGCTCGCTGCTGAACCAGTTCTCCATGGATGAGAGCGGCGGGTACCTCAGGGTAGCCACCACGGGCTGGAACTGGGCCGCGGAAGCATCCTCCACCGCGCCGCGGCAGGACAACAACGTGTACGTCCTGGACCAGGCCCTCGACATCTTCGGGCGACTGGAGAACGTGGCCCCCAACGAGACCATTCATGCGGCCCGGTTCATGGGCCAGCGCTGCTACCTGGTGACCTTCGAGCAGACTGACCCCCTGTTCGTCATCGACCTGACCGACCCCGGCCACCCGCAGGTCCTGGGGGAGCTGGTCATGCCGGGGTACTCCGATTACCTGCACCCCTTTGACGAGACCCACCTCATCGGGATCGGCATGCTGGGCTCCAGCGTGAAGATATCCCTTTACGACGTCACCGACCCCGCTCACCCCGGTCAGATGTCGACCTACCTGGTGGGAGGGGCCAACAGCCAGAGCTGGAGCTACACCCCGGTGCTGAATGACCACCGGGCCTTCCTATTCGACCGGGAGCGCGGACTCCTGGTGCTGCCCGTGACCATCGAAAGCTGGGATTACGCGGCGCCCTCAGGGCCGGAACCTGTGGAGGGAGGAGTCGCCGTATCCTCCGCCTACCCCGGATACTCCTGGCAGGGGGCCTACGTCTTCGACGTGTCGCTCGATGGCGGCCTGGAGCTGGGGGGCCGGATCAGCCACCGCAGCAGCGAGACCGGCGGTTCCCCGGACACGGACTACGGGCTCTACCACGGAAGCGCCATCGAGCGGTCGCTCTACATCGGCGACGTCCTCTATACCATCTCGTACCAGCAGATAGGGATGAACGACCTGGAGACGCTGGCCGAGATCGGGGAGATCAGCCTGGAGTAGTGGTCCCGGGCCCGGCCGGCCCGGGCTCCGTTTCCCCGGAAGTCCCGGGCAGGGCCGATGCTTGCGCCCAGGCTGGAGGTCTGCGAGAATAGGTGCCATGGTCCAACCCGTTCCGCCGCCCTCGGAACGCGACGCCGAGATGCTGCAGCGTCTTCGCGATGGCGATTCCAGCGCCATGGCGGACCTTTACGACCACTACTTCGACCGCGTGTACTCGCTCGTCTATAACCAGGTCGACCGGAACAAGGAGGTAGCCGAGGACATCGTCCAGGAGACCTTCCTGGCGGCCCTCAAGTCGGCGAAGGGGTTCAAGGGGCGCAGCAGCGCCTACACCTGGCTCTGCAGCATCGCCTACCACAAGGTGGCGGACCACTACCGCCGGCAGTCCAGGGAGCGGAAGCGGATGGTGTCCGGCATCGATGTGGACACCGTCGACGATGAGGAGAATCCCGGCCGGCAGCCGCAGCCCGACAGCCTCATCGAGTCCGCGGAGACCCGCCAGGTGGTCAATGAGGCCCTCTCTCGCCTCCCCTGGGACTACCGCCAGGTGCTCATCCTGAAGTACGTCGAGGAGATGTCGGTCCAGGAGATCAGCCAGGTCATGGACCGCTCCCCAAAATCGATTGAAGGGCTGCTGACACGCTCGCGCAAGGCGCTGCAAACACAGCTGGAGGGACTCCGTGAGGGATAGACATGCATGCCGCGACTAAATTAGTGGGGTGTGGATAGGGATCTATGGCTGGTCAGGACAGCAACGACCGGATTGCTGAACTGCTCAAACAGGCCTGTCCGCCGGCCGAGGCTTCGCCTGACTTCAAGGCGGGGCTGCGCCAGCAGATAGTCCGGCAGTCAGCGGCGCCTGGGGCCGCGAGGCCCAGGCCGTTTTGGCAGCAGCCTCTCGTCTGGATACCGGCTGCGGCCACAGTCGCCGTGGCCGTGGTGCTGGTGGTCTACTTCGCCGCCTTCCACTCGGCGGGCCTGACCATCCTCACCAGCGAGGCCACGGGCATCGAAACCACCACCGCCACCCTCAATGGCAACCTGGACAACCTGCCGACGACGGAGGATGTGCAGGTGTCCTTCGAGTGGGGCACTGACACCAGCTACGGCCAGGAGACCGCGCCGAAGATACACTCCGACGGCGGTGCCGTCCAGGCCGACCTTAGCGGCCTGGAGCCCGAGACCACCTATCACTACCGGCTCAAGGTGGTGGACGACAAGGGGGTCCAGTACGGGCCGGACCGGACCTTCACCACGGGCCCGGCGCCGCCAGCAGTGACCACCGCTGGTGCCTCGAGCGTCGGGGCCGAATCGGCCATCCTGGCCGGCAGCCTTGACGGCCTGGGATCGTCGCCAAGGGTAGGGGTCTCCTTCCAGTGGGGGACCAACCGGAGCTACGGCCACCAGACCCGCGTTCACGGGAAGGCCTCGACCGGGGAGTTCACCGCGGAGATCAGCGGGCTGCAGCCCGACACCACGTATCACTTCCGCGCCAAGGCCGACGGCGATGGGGAGCCGGTCTACGGCGCCGACATGACATTCCGGACCGGCACGGCCCCGCCATCGGTAGAAACACGGCCGGCCACCGCCACCGGGCCTGGCTCGGTGCAGCTCAACGGCCGGCTGACATCGCTGGGGACAGCCGAGAACGTCACGGTATGGTTCCTCTGGGGCACCGCTCCGGGAGGGCCGTACACCGGGGACGCCGGCAGCCAGGCCATGACCGGGGAAGGGGGCTTCACGGCAGACCTCGGCGGACTGGAGCCCGGGGCCGCCTACTACTTCGTGGCCTGCGCCGACGGCGACGGAGACCCCGTCTTTGGCGCAGAGAAAAGCTTCGTGGGCCCGACGGTGCCGCCTTCGGTAGCCACCAGCGCCCCCACCCAGGTACACGCCGGGTCGGCGACAGTGCACGGCGTCCTGGACGGCATGGGAACAGCAGCGCAGGTGGGGGTCTATTTCGAATGGGGGCTCACCCCGGAATACGGGTCCAGCACCACGCCGGAATCCAGGGCGAGCACCGGGGCCTTCAACGCCACCCTGAGCGGTCTCCTTCCGGCGACAACCTACCATTTCCGGGCTGTGGCCACCGGCCACGGCGATGTATCGGGGGCCGACATGACGCTGACCACCGGCAGCGCTCCGCCGGTTCAGGCAACGTGGTACCTGGGCCAGGGGCCGTCGGAGAACGTGAGCGTCATGTACCAGGGCGATGAGTCCCAGCCCGAAGCGACACTGGCCCTGTACTCCAGCGGCCAGCCCTCCTCGCTGGTCTGGATAGCTGACCAGCCCTCCGCCGGCATGCTCTATCCGGCTGGAGTCTGGAGCATCAGGCTGCTGGTCGGCCGGGTGGACGCCGGGGAGAACATCTACGTGGAGATCGGCGCCTCCGACAACACGGGGGTGTTCCTGCCCCATGGCACTTCCACCTTCGCCGGCCTGGGAGACGATTCCACCGACGTCTACACCTACGAGGACAACATCACGGTGGACCCGTTCACCGTGCCGTCCGGCGGCTATGTGGCCGTCCGGGTCAGAACCACCTCCGTTCACCGCGCCTACGTGCAGGTAGGCGGGTCGCGCAGCTTCGTACGGTCGCCGGCGTACACCGAGCCCACCGCCCCGGAGGTGACCACCAGCGCGCCCGCGGACGTCACCCAGACTACCGCCACGCTCAAGGGGTACTTGGACGGCGTCGGCAACAGCGGCAGCGCGGTCACCGTCCACTTCGAGTGGGGCACCAGCACCGCCTACGGTAACCGTTTCGACGTCGGGTCCCTGGAGGCCACCGGTGAGTTCATGGCGGCCATCGCCGCCCTGGAGCCGAATACCACCTACCACTTCCGGGCGGTAGCGGAGGGCAACGGCACCGCTTACGGCGCCGACCTCGCCTTCACCACGCCGCCCTAGCCGGCCAGCTGTCTGAGGTAGACACGGCGCAGCCCCCGGAAGAACTCCTGGTAGCCTTCGCTGCGGTAATCGGGATAGGTCCACGGCAGGGGCTGGAAGCCTCCGCTGCGGTACATGAGGGTCACCTCGCCGTATATGCCCCCCCCCAGGTACAGGCGATGGGCGAAGTCCTTGGTTGAGGCCAGCACGACCCTGGACGGGGCCAGGTATCCCGGGTCGATATTCACCGTTCGTTTCCCGCCGACGGAAACGGTGCTTTCCACGGCGTTGGTGTAGAGCTTCAGGTCCACCAGGGCCTCCGGGCCGTCCAGGCGGGCGAAGCCCCAGAGCACCCTTTTCAACCCGGCCCCCATCTCCGGCTCATAGTAGTCGGTGTAATCGAAGTCCAGCCACCCGCTCTCCGTATCGACCGGGCCCAGCCGCTCCTCCAGCCGACCACGAACCTCGCCCAGGGCCGATGGCCGGGCCGTCAGCAGGCCGGCAAACAGCTTCACGGGCTGGGGACGGGTCACCTCTCCCACACGGCCTCCCCCATTCCTCCGGCGCAGGCCGCGACACACATCCCGCAGATGTGCTGCGGGACACGGCGTCCACGGCGGAACTCGTCCAGCTTCCGGTAGCACGCCGCCAGGTCAAAGGCGGATTCCGAGTCACCGATGGCTCCGGCCGGGCACGACGCCACGCAGCGGCGGCACGAGCCGCAGCCGCCCTCCACAGGGTGGTCCGCAGGCAGCGGGAGGTCGGTCAGGACCGTGGCCAGCCGCACCTGGGCCCCCAGCTGCGGCGTCACCAGGAGATTGTGGCGGCCCCTCCAGCCCAGCCCCGCCAGGCGCGCCAGCGCCCGGTGTGACACCTGCCCGGCCATCCTCTCCCAGTCCACGATCTGCGAGGCCGGGATGGGCAGGGCCGCGGCACCGTGCCTCTCGATCTCGGCGGCCATCACGGTGGCCGCGCGGTCCAGGTGCGCATTGAGCTGGCGGTAGTGGTGGAAGTAGAGGAGATTGGGGCCATCCTCCAGTGTCGCCAGCACCGCCCGCGACACCCGCTGCGCGATGACCACCGCAAAAGGGTGCAAGGCCCGCGTCCTGTCCGGGAGCCCGGCCAGCGCCTGCGCCTCACCCCTCAGGTCGGCCACGCCCAGCAGGTCCAGGCCGCACTCCTGCCTGAGGCGCTCCAGAAGGCGGCGGTTCTGCTGCGGGTCCAGGCTCATGGACATTCGACAGTACCACTATGCGCCATCGGGCAGTATGCCGAGCGCATCCAGCCCGTGAATGATCATGGTAACCGCGATGGCCGCCAGCAGCAGGCTGAACACCTTGGCCAGGGCCTTGATGCCTCCCTGGCCCAGGACCCTTACAAACCAGCCGCTGGTCATGAACACCATCCAGGCTATCAGGATGTTGAGGCCGAAGGACAGCAGGACGATGTAGAGGTGATAGCCCTCGTTGACCAGCAGGAGCAGGGTGGTTATGGTCGCCGGTCCCACCGTCAGCGGCGTGCCTATGGGCACCACCGCCACCATCTCCTCCCTGGTGCACTCCGTGATCTGGCCGGAGATGACGTACCGGATGGACAGCACCAGGAGGATCAGCCCTCCCGCAATGGCAAAGGCGCCGAGGTCGATGTCCATGATGTCCAGGACGCCCTTTCCCAGGAACAGGAAGACCAGGCCCACCGCGGCCGCCGTGACCGCGGCCACCAGTATCATCCTGTTGCGCTCCGGGCGGGCCATCCCTTCGCTGAGGCCGACGACAAAAGGCAGGTTGCCGACCGCATCGATGACGATGAAGAGGGGCACGAAGGTCTTGATGAACTGCTGGAAAAGGCTCTCTTCCATGTGCCGCCCGGCCTGACAGAAGCGTCCGCACCAGGATGATATGGCCTGCCCCGGGGAATGTCAAAGGCGTCACATCCCGGCCGCGGCCTGTCACATATTCGTCAGGAACCAGGGTCCGGGGGCGCCGGCCCGCGGCAGCTTGTTGACAGTGAGCGTGAAAAGTGGTATTCCTACAAGCTAGCAGAGGCCAAGCAAAAGCGATATCGTCCGGATGTACCCGCCACAGAAGTTGGCGTGACCCCGAGTGAGAGCTTCGTCATGCGCAGATCGTCTATCAGAGACTTTTCGCACAGGGTGATTGCCCTGGAGGTCAAAGCAGTGGACGCGTGGATCCCGCGCCGCCTGTTGCTCCTGTCCATCTGCGCCGTCGACAGGCTGGACCGGCGCGTCCCCCCCAGGGTCAAGACCACTATCGTCCAACGCATAGGCCGGCTGCCCGAGGACGTGCGGGCCTCCCTCATAGAGGCCGCAGACGAGTTCGTGCCGGAGGATGTCGACAACTCCTGGAAGTTCTGCTCCGTTCTGGCGGGGATCTGCAAATACATACCGGAGACGGTGATCCCGATGTGTTCCGCCGAGAAGTGGGAGAGGCTTCGCTTCCGCTACCATATACCGACGCTGATCGAGGGGACACAGCCGCGGGGGCCGAGCCTCAATTGACCCTTGCACTATTTGCCTCACTGGTTTGCACCGAAGTCAACGTCGGCCAGCATTTCTCTCGGACCGGGCCAGCACAGGGGGGAGGGTTACCGGGCTAGATGCGCTACCGGAATGTGTGCGTGGAGGCCTTCGGCCACGAGCTGCCGCGGAGGGTCATCACCTCCGCCAGCCTGGAAGAGCGGCTGGCCACGGTATATGCCAGGGTGAACCGGTCCCCGGGCCGGCTGGAGCTCATGACCGGGATCCGTGAGCGGCGCGCCTGGGAGGATGGGACTCCGCCCAGTCTCCCCAGCACCCGGGCCGCCCGGAAGGCCATCGCCAGCGCCGGCATAGACAGAAGGGACATCGAGTGCCTGCTGCACACCTCCGTCAGCCGCGATTTCCTGGAGCCGGCGACCGCCACCGTGGTCCACAGCGCGCTCGGGCTTCCGTCCACCGCCACCATCTTCGACATCTCCAACGCCTGCCTGGGATTCGTCAATGGCATGGTGACCCTGGCCAACATGATCGAACTGGGGCAGATTAAGGCCGGCATCGTGGTGGCCTGCGAGAGCGGCAGCCGTATGACCGAGGCCGCCATCAGGCAGCTGCTGGAGGACGCCGAGGTTACCAGGGGCAAGCTCAAGATGGGCTTCGCCTCACTGACCATGGGTTCGGGCTCGGTGTCGGTGGTGATGACCCACTCGTCCATCTCGAAGTCGGGCCACCGGCTCCTGGGCGGAGTGGTGCGCAATGCCTCGAAGCACAACGGCCTTTGCCGGGTGGACACCGACACCTGCTTCCACGACCCGGACTGCTTCCCCAGCATGCACGCCAATTTCGAGGGCATTCTGCGAAACGGCCTTCCGCTGGCAGCAGAGACCTGGGAGGCATTCAAGCGGGAGCTGGGGTGGAACGAAGCGCAGGTGGACAGGGTCTTCACCCACCAGGTGAGCGCCGTCCACCAGGAGCTGCTGTTAGACACCCTGAAGCTGGACAAGGCCAAGGGCTTCTCCACGGTGCAGTACCTGGGCAATATCGGCTCTGTGTCCCTGCCCATCTCGCTGGCCCTGGGCATTGAAGAGGGGCACCTCACGCCGGGGGACAAGGTGGCCATGCTGGCGGCGGGCAGCGGCCTGAACTCGATCATGCTTGGACTGGAATGGTAGCACCGGGGGGGGTACGCAGATTGAACGACCGGGACCGAATCGTCATCACTGGCGTGGGGCTCACCGCGCCCAATGGAAACAACCTCCTGGAGTACCGCACCCACCTGGTCAACGTCAAGTCCTGCATCCGCAAGTTCAACGTCCGGTTCATGGGCGACGTCATTGCCGGCGTTTGCGACTTCGATCCGTTGAAGTACCAGAAGAAGAAGGACCTGCGCCGCGGGACCAGGGCCGGGTCCACCTCCATCTACAGCTGCCAGGAGGCGGTGGCGGATGCCGGGCTGGACCTGGCCTCCATCGACAGGTCGAGGGTCGGCATCTTCATCGGCATCACCGAGCACGGCAACGTCGACACCGAGAAGCAGATCTATGAGATCAGCCAGTTCAACTACGACACCAAGTTCGTTTCCCACCACTACAACCCCAGGATAGTGGCCAACAACCCGGCCGGCGAGGTCACCCTGAACATGGGCATCACGGGCCCTCACTACACCCTGGGGGCCGCCTGCGCCGGAGGGAACATGGGCCTCATCCAGGGATGCCAGATGCTGAAGCTGGACGAGGTAGACGTGGCCCTGGGCGGGGGGGTCTCCGAGACCATCCACGCCTTCGGCGCCTTCGCCAGTTTCCGCAGCGAGGGAGCGCTGGCGGCCCACGAAGACCCGGAGAAGGCCTGCCGGCCCTTCGACCGGGACCGCAACGGCGTGGTGGTGTCCGAGGGAGGCTGCATCTTCGTCCTGGAGAGGCTGGACGCCGCGCTGGCCCGTTCCGCCAGGATCTACGGCGAGGTGGTGGGCTACGCCATGAACTCGGATGCCCTCGACTTCATTCTGCCCGACTCCGGGGGACAGGCCCGGTGCATGAGCCTGGCGCTGCGGAAGGCCGGGCTGTCGCCGGACGCCATAAGCATCATCAACACCCATGCCACGGGGACCCCCCAGGGAGACCCCCAGGAGTGCAAGGCCATCCGGCAGGTATTCGGGGACAACCCGCGGGCGTACATCAACAACACCAAGTGCATGATCGGGCACACCATGGGGGCGGCGGCCGCCCTGGAGCTGGCCGGAAACCTGCCCTCCTTCCAGGACCGGGTGGTGCACCCCACCATCAACGTGGACCACCTGGACCCCGACTGCGCCTTTGACACCCTGGTCCTCAACAAGGCCCGGAAAGTTGACAAAGTCGACTACATCCTTAAGAATGCTTTTGGTATGCTGGGTATTAACTCGACCGTAATCGTCAAGAGATTCGAGAGATAGGCAGAACCACCCACTCGCTCATTTCGAAAGGGGGATCGCGTACATGACCGCCAGCCAGATCAGGGCCGTCATTCTGGAGGTGATCGGCCAGATACTGCCAGATGAGGATCTGAGCCACCTCAAGGGAGATGTCCGGATTCGTGACCAGGTGGAGATGGACTCCATGGACTTCCTGGACATCATCATGGAACTCAGAAAGAGATACGGCATCGAAGTCCCTGAAGACGACTACATGAAGCTCGCAACGCTCGACAGCGCCGTGGCCTACCTCGAGCCGCGCATGGCCCACCTCTAGATCCGGAGTCATTCCCGGCCGTCCGGCCGGGGCGGTCCGCTCCACCGTCGTCGAGGCGAGCCGCAGCGGTGCCTTCCAGTTCCCGAGGACCTTGCTACTCGTGTCCGGTTCAAGCATGGATTATGATGTTCTGATTATTGGGGCGGGGATGTCCGGCCTGGCCGCGGGCATCAGGCTGGCGTATTTCGACAGGAAGGTCTGCATCCTCGAGAGGCACTACCGGGTTGGCGGGCTGAGCTCCTACTATCGCCGCAAGTCCTACGACATCGACGTGGGCCTGCACGCCATGACCAACTACGTGCCCAGGGGTGTCCGCCTCACCCCGCTGCCCAAGCTCCTGAGGCAGCTCAAGCTCCAGCCCGAGGATTTCGACCTGCGCCAGCAGCGCCTGTCGGTCACCCGCTTCCCGGAGAAGACGCTCCGGTTCAACAACGACTTCGACTTCTTTGTCGAGGAGGTCAACCGGGCCTTCCCCGGCCAGATCGACAACTTCCGGCGCCTGGTGGCGGCCATTCGCGACTACGATGAGCTGGCGCTGGACGCCAGGCCGCTTTCCGCCCGCCAGGTGGTGGGCTCATACGTCACAGACCCCCTGCTGGTCGACATGCTCTTCTGCCCTCTCATGTTCTACGGCAGCGCGCAGGAAGACGACATAGAGTTCGGGCAGTTCGTCATCATGTTCAAGGGCATCTACTGCGAGGGCTTCGCCCGCCCCCAGATCGGCATCCGCCAGATCCTGGACACGCTGGTCAAGAAGTACGAAACCCACGGCGGCGTGCTGCGCCTCCGCAATGGGGTGAAGAGCCTGCGGGTGGCGGGCGGGCGGGTGGTGGCCGCCGTGCTGGACAGCGGCGAGGAGATCACCGCCGCCAGGGTCATTTCCTCCATCGGCCACATCGAGACCCTGCGCCTGCTTCCGGACTACGATCCGGCCCGCTACCCGGTCCCGGAGGGCCAGATGTCCCTGGTCGAGTCGGTGCTGGTCCTGGACCGGGAGCCGGCACAGCTGGGCTACGACACCACCATCACCTTCTACAACACCTCCGAACGCTTCAGCTACCGCAAGCCGGACCGACTGGTGAACGTGGGGAGCGGAGTCATCTGCTGTCCCAATAACTTCCATCTGGACCGGCCTCTGCCGGAAGGCATGATACGGATCACCAACCTGGCCAACTTCGGGCTGTGGAACGCCCTCGGCAGCGAGGAGTACAAGGCCCAGAAGGAGGTGTGGCTGCAGCGGGCGCTGGAGCAGGTGGTCCGGATCATCCCGGACTTCCGGGCCCACATCGTCTACTCGGACGTCTTCACCCCCAGGACCATAGCCCGCTTCACCGGCCACATCAACGGGGCGGTGTACGGCGCCCCGAACAAGATCAAGAATGGCGCCA
>CALMBS010000426.1 GCA_937860285.1 uncultured Chloroflexota bacterium | reverse complement strand
ATGCCATGGTGTACTGCGTCAAGGCCGGATCGGCCAGAATCTGCTCGGCGGTCTTCGCGGCAACCTGCTCCTCGTACTGAGCGCGCATTGCCTGCAAATCCTGGAGACCTTCCTGGTACTCCTTCATCTGGGTCCAGCCCATCACGCCTTTGGTGAAACCATCACCTTCCGCCGGCTGATAGGGCATGGGCCACATGGGATAGAGGATGAAATAACCGATGACGAAGGCGATGGATGCCCAGAAGCCGATCATCCACCAACTCGGCGGCGGATTGTTCAACTCCCGGAGATTATCGTCCCAGAAGTGACCGGTGTTGTTTTCACCGGGAAAGGGGTTAGGTCCCGCCATTTTTTTCTCCACTGTCTTTGTTGTCCTCGTCGAACAGGACGTAGCGCTGGGATTCGAGCCGGTCCTTGTTCTTGGGACGAAATACCTGGAAGTACGCCACCACCATCGCGATAAAGATGACCACCGTCAGGATCGTGCCGATCCAGTCATTCGTGGTCATCGCCTCCCAATCGGTGTGGAAATACTCGCTGAGACTAGTCACGATAGACCTTGCTCTCGTCAAGCTTGACCATGGTGCCCAGGACCTGAAGGTAGGCCACCACGGCATCCATCTCGGTCTTGCCTTGGAGCAAGGCTGGCGCCGCCTCGATGTCCGCGTCCGTGTAGGGAACGCCGATCGTCCTCAGGCCCCGCATGTGGGCCTGCATGGTCGCGGGGTCCGGGGAGGCCTTGTCCAGCCAGGGATAGGCGGGCATCACCGATTCCGGCACCAAGGCCTGGGGCCGGCGCAGATGGGCGCGCTGCCACTCGTCAGAGTACTTGGCGCCGACGCGCGCCAGGTCCGGACCGGTACGCTTGGAACCCCACTGCATGGGGTGATCGAACATGGACTCGGAGGCCAGGGAGTAATGGCCATAGCGCTCCTTCTCATCGCGGAAGGGACGGATCATCTGCGAATGGCAGGTGTAGCAACCCTCGCGGGTATAGATGTCCCGGCCGGCGAGTTCGAGGGCGGTATAAGGCCGCATGCCATCACCCGGCTTCCAGTTGGCCTTGAGGGCCCCAGCTTCACCGACGGCGACGATGGGTTCCTGACCGACCTTGCTCCAGACGATCTCCGGATAGCGGTTGTGCTCCATGGTGTTCTTCAGATAGAAGAGGGGCACGATCTCGACGAGGCCACCGACGGAGAGCACGATGGCGACCATGATCAACAGGGCCCAGATATTCCGCTCCAGGCGGTCCTGAAGGCCCTTGGGGGGGGTATTTTCAGCCATGGGTCTATTACCTCTTGCTCAGGCAGTGGCCAGGCGGGCCTTCTGCAGGCTGCCGGAGGACACGGACTTGCTGACGGTCATCAGCACGTTGAAGAGCATGATGATGGCGCCAAAGAGGAAGATGCCGCCGCCCACCGTGCGCATGGCGTAGTAGGGATGCATGGCATCCACCGTCTCGACGAAGGTGTAGGCCAGGTTGCCGTACTCGTCGAAGGCGCGCCACATCAGGCCCTGCATGATGCCGGACACCCACATGGCGACGATGTAAACCACGGTGCCAATGGTCAGGGTCCAGAAGTGGAAGTTGACCAACTTCTCCGAGAACATCTCGGTGTGCCAGAGACGGGTCATGAGGTGATAGATGGAGCCGATGGCGACGCCGGCCACCCAGCCCAGGGCGCCGGAATGCACGTGACCGACGGTCCAGTCGGTGTAGTGGGACAGGGCGTTGACGGTCTTGAGGGACATGACCGGGCCCTCAAAGGTCGACATGGCGTAGAAGGCCAGGGCGACGATGAGGAAGCGCAGGACATAGTCGGTGCGGAGCTTATCCCAGGCCCCGGAGAGGGTCATCATGCCGTTCACCGCGCCACCCCAGGAGGGGATGATCATGGCGATGGACACGGCGGCGCCCAGGGAGCCGGTCCAGTCCGGCAGGGCGGTGTACTGGAGGTGATGGGCGCCCAGCCAGACGTAGCCGAACATCAGGGCCCAGAAATGAATCACGGAGAGGCGATAAGAGTAGACGGGGCGATTGGCCTGCTTAGGCACGAAGTAATACATCATGCCCAGGAACCCGGCGGTCAGATAGAAGCCGACGGCGTTATGGCCCCACCACCACTGGATCATGGCGTCCTGGGTGCCGGCGAAGAGGGAGTAGGACTTGAACAGGCCCACGGGGATGGCCAGGCTGTTCACCACGTGCAGGTAGGTGATCATCACCATCATGCCCATGAAGAACCAGTTCGAC
>CALMBS010000425.1 GCA_937860285.1 uncultured Chloroflexota bacterium | reverse complement strand
AACATAGACCAGCACCCTCTCGGCGCCGACGATGGCGGCGCCGGGGACGCCGACGTAGTCGGCAACGTAGAACAGAAGGGCCAGGAAGGTCAGGATGGACAGGAGCAGGAGCCGGTAGCGGCCGACATCCCGGTCTCCGGAGCGCAGCAGCCTGACCAGCATTATGGTGGCCACGCCGGCCAGGAGCAGCAGCAAGAGCACTCCGCCGTACATCTTCATCAGGAGCAGGGCGATACCGATGCCATGCACGTTGACCTTGCCCAGCTTCTCTGTGGCTCCGGTGAGCTCAGGCGAACCGCTGAGGTTGACCAGCTGCGACCAGAAACCGCTCAGGTTGGACTGGAACTGGGGGCGGGTGAGGACCCATGGGGCGAATACCGCCACCTCCAGCAGAATCGGCCAGAGCACCGGCCGCGATTGCATCCACTGCGGCACTCCCATGCCCAGGCGTTCCAGGAGGCGCTTGTAGACCGGCTTCGGCAGCTCAATCACCGCCAGGGCGATGATTATGATGCCTGACGACAGCGGGTGGAAGACGGGGTAGACTATCAGGACCAGGGCCAGGAGCAGCTTGAAGGGCAGCCGGTCCTGCTTGAAGTAGCAGTAGAAGACCAGGGGCAGCATCAGTATGGACCACAGGTTCGGCAGCGCCGGGACCATGAACGCGCGGCTGACGCCGGCCATGGTTCCCGCGGCCACGGCTGCCACGATGAGGCGCTGGCCTCTGTCCGGCAGGATCGCGGAGGCCAGGAGATAGACGCCAATCACGAAGATGCTGAAGACCAGGGCCGTGTTGGCGTTGATTATCTGTATGGCGGACAGGCCGGTGATGGCCGCGACCTGGGCCAGCAGGGAATGGACGATGGGGTACGGGTTGCTTTGACCGGCATGACCGCCGTCGATGGTGTCCTTGAGGAATCCGAGATGGGCCAGCAGGTCGGCGCTGCCCCAGGTGGCGTAGTTCCTGATGGTGGGCAGGCACATGAACGTGGCCGCCGCCAGCATGATCGCGGCGAACCCGGCCAGGTAGGTCCGGCTTTCCCTATATCTGCCAGTGAACACCTCGTGAACGACCACCCCGATGCCGCCCGCCAGGCCCAGCAGGACCAGCAGGAGGACCGGGAAGGGCGAGCTTTCGTACAGCGATGGCTCGTACCCGGCAGCCGGAGATTGATGGGCAATGATGATGGCGGCGATCACCGAGGCCAGGCAGGCGAGGGCCAGGGCCTTGGCGGCAATACCTCTGGTTATGGACATGCCGGCCTCACGCTGCGGAAGCCGGCACGCTGGGGGCAGCCTCGCCCGTGGCTCAGCATGTGGCTATCCTAGCACCGCGGTGTGCCGTGAAGCAAGTCTGCGCACTGTGACTGACCAATGGAGATACTCGTGGGGGTGCCATGGCGTTACGATCTCATCGAGAGGCCCGTGAATCGCCTTCACGTTCCGGTTCCCGTCTCACCGCCAGCCTCATCCGCATCCGCCACAGGAGGAGCTTCAGCAACAGCCAGCTCACGGAGGGTATGTACGTGGCGTACCTGATCTTGGATTTCTCTCCCTGGTACCTGGCGGCCATGGGCACCTCCACCGTCCGGATCCCGGCCACCGCCAGCTTGGCCAGGATGTGATTGCAGTATCCGTACCTGGGGTAGATGGTCTCCAGGTCGATCCTCTGGAGCGCATCTGCCGAGGCGGCGGTGTAGCCGTTCTGAGGGTCCATGACCTCGAAGTTCCCGGAGGAGACCCGGGTAGCCCATTTGAGAAGCCAGTTGCCGAAGCGGCGCCACACGGGCATCGGCCGTACGTGGCTGGAAGTGGACATGCGGTTGCCCTTGCTGTAGCCTGCCCGGCCCTCCAGCAGGGGCTCCAGGAGGCGGGGGAGCTCGCCGGGGTCCATCTGGTCGTCCCCCGCCATGACCACGGCCACGTCCATCCCCTCCTCCAGACACCTCTTGTATCCGCTCACGATGGCGGCCCCGACCCCCATGTTGACGGCGTGGTCTATGAGTGTCAGCCTGTGCTCTGTGCGGCACAGCTGTCCGACCAGGTGCCTGGTGCCGTCCGTGCTGCCGTCGTTCACCAGGTAGATCCGGTCTACGAAGTGAGGCATGTTCCGGAGCACTGCCGGGATCAATACCTCCTCATTGTAGGCGGGGATCGTGACCCCGATTCGCTTGCCGTGAAACGTCAGCACCCTCCTGACCGGGCTGCCCCGTCAAACAGAAAAACCGGCCCCGAACGGGCCGGTTTCACTATTGGCTCCCCGCCATCCCAGTGACCAGACACAGATGGCGGTTCATCACCCCCGAGCAGCCAGAACGCGCTGCGCGCGTGACATACCTATCCTGCAAATTAGTCGCTGCGGGTGCGGGCAATCCCCCGCCGGAGCTAGATGAAGAAGCGGCCGATGGCGCCCAGCAGCAGGACCAGGCCCACCGCCGTGCTCAGGAAGACCAGGATGCACCGCTCCCGGCTCCTGATCATGCTGATTCCGCCGGCAACCACGGCGGCCGCCGGGATGGCCGTCAGGGTGGCGGCGAGGGCGGGGTTCAACGCCGGGCCGGAGTCGCCTCCGGAGCCGGTAAGGGCGGCGACCGGGATGAGGACCAGCAAAGAGACGAGGGCCCACGCCAGCGATGCCCTGCCCACGGGGTCCCCCGGCAGGGCGGTGACCTTCTGCCCGGTCTTCACGAAGACAAACAGCATGAGAGGGATGATCATCAGAACGAGGGCTATCAGCATCCGGCCACCTCCTGGTCCTTCCTGGACTGCCCGACGACTATAGCACCGCGGCCGGCCGGCTGTCTTGGGACCTTGGTCCCCATTGGAGGGGTCAGTCCAGCAGGAGCTTCATCTGGCGGGCGTTGACCACCGCCTTGTCTTCGTGACAGTTGTTGAAGAGGACGTGGCACTGCCTGGTCCTGGCGGCCAGGTCCCTGATGCGGGGGGCCCATTCACGCAGCTCGTCCTCAGTGTAGAGGTAGTTGAAGCGCTCGGCGGTGCTGAGCCCCGGCTTCTCCCAGGTGAGCCGGTTGCGGCCGTGGAAGCGCACCAGCGAGATGTCGGCGGTGGCCTGCGCCACCGCCGGGACGCTGGACTTGAACCCCTGGGGCTCGTCCACGCAGACGTAGGGCAGGTTGTGGTCCGCCAGGAAAGAGAACGTTCGCTCCCGGTTCTTCTCGTTCACCCATGAGCCGTGGCGGAACTCCACGGCGATGCGGTACTGGGGCAGCCTCTCCCGGCAGGAGAGGATGTACTGGCGCTGCTCCTCCCCGGGGAAGTACCAGGGCGGGAACTGGAAGAGGACGGTGCCCAGCTTGCCCGCGCTG
>CALMBS010000424.1 GCA_937860285.1 uncultured Chloroflexota bacterium | reverse complement strand
CGGAGAGGGCACCGCCTCCCGCAGCCGGTTGATCTCCCGGAAGAGCTCGATCTGCCGGTCCATCTGGCGGACGATCTCCGACAGCCCGTCCCAGTCCATCTTCCGCCCCGACTTCTCCTCCAGGAAGGTTACCATGTCCGCCAGCTCATCCACGAAGTAGCCCACCTCCGCCTCCGACTCCTGGAAGGGGCGGTCCAGGAAGAAGCCGGGGCTGCCGGTGATCTTCATCAGCAGCTCGCCGCACTTGGCGGTGTTGTCGCAGACCATGTTCGACCAGAGCACGGCATCGGGGCGGGGCAGGGCCCCGATAGCCAGCGCGCCGGCCAGCCCCCGGTGGGGGGAGCAGATCTCCGACGTCAGCCCCTGCTCCGCGCCGGCCGCCAGCAGGTCAGCGTACTGTCCCAGAAAGAGCGCGGTCATCCACGAGGTGGTCTCGGTGTGCATGGGAACGATGCCCATGGCATACAGGACCTCGCTGGGGAAGAACACCGTGTGGGCGGCGACGAAGCGCCCGTCCTGACGGGCGGTGGCCAGTTGCGTGCAGTAATCGATGAGCATCTGGTAGTAGAGCGCCTCGCTCGGCCTGGCGTCGGGACGCGCCCTGTTCATGCGCAGCATGAGCCGGCAGGCGCGCAGGATGGCCCCGATCCGGTCCGGTGCCCTGTCCGGGTTGGTCATCGCCGCCTGGCCTCCAGCATCTCCAGGAAGGCCTGCACCCGGGTCAGCACCTGGCCCGACCCGGAGGCGCCGTACTCCACGTCCAGCGACAGCAGCGGCACACCTTGTCGGGCCAGCACCTCCTCGAGCAGCGGCAGGTCATTGGAGTAGGGTGAGCAGTACCTTATGGTCTGGCTGATGACCCCGTCCACCCGGAACTCCCGGACCAGGTCCAGCAGGCGGCGGAACCGCTCGGCCGAAGGGTACATCCGGGCGCAGGGGAAGTTGTTCAGGTACCGCCGGGCGATGGCCGCCAGCGGCGGCTCGTTTTCGCCCACGGCCACCGGGTCGGCCCAGTACCGGGTGCCCGTGCACAGCTCGTCGGTGACCACCAGGCCACCGATCCCTTCGACGGACTGGACGAACTCGGGGTTGTTCAGGGCGCTGCCGGCGATCATGATCCGGGCCTTGCCCCGGCCCCTGCCCCCGGAGCCTTCCAGCTCCCGCAGCAGGTCCCTCAGGCACTCATTGAAGCTCTCACGCGGCATGCGGCCGGCGGCATTGGACACCTCCAGAGCCCGCGCCCCGTCGATGGGAGGCTCACCCTGCTTCCGCAGGTCGTTAAGCTCCCGGAGCAGAGAGCGCGATTCGTTGTAGAGGGCGATGGAATGGGTCAAGGCCTCGTCGGTGATCGCCGCGCCCAGGTGGCCTTCCAGGCCCCTCATGAGCTCCATCACCTGGCCCAGGTACAGCTCATGGGCCCGGACGGTGTACTTGCGGGGCACGCTCATCACGTGGCTGAAGGGCACCGGCACGTAGTTGCGCCAGAGGTCAAAGAGGCGCCGGGCGGCATCACAGGTGGAGCCGGCCACGAATCCGTCCAGGTATCCGTACTCCCCGCGGAGGCCCAGCTGCAGGCAGCTCCGGGCGAAGGAGCAGTTGTTGACGTAGAAGTAGGCCGTGCCGTCGGACAGGTCCGTCTCCCTGGCATACCCGGAGATCCTCACCGGCAGGGCCCCGGCGGCGTGCAGCAGTTCCTCCGGGACATAGGTGCAGACCCACCCCATCACCTTCTGGCCGCGGGCCCTGGCCGCCAGGATTTCGGGCGATTTGGGGAAGGTGCGGTTGGTCTCCCGGAACCGCTCCATCACGCTGGGAGATACCTGGATAGAATCAGCGCTCATCGTGCTCCCGTGGATAGCCGATACATCGTGATACGAGGTATAGCAACATGCTAGGGCACGAGGGGGGGCATGTCAAGAGGGGATTGAGGGCACCGTCAGAGGACGGGCAGGTTGCCTGGACAGATGCCGCCCGATACTAGGAATAGTACAGCCGGACCTCGAGGAGCCGGGGGGTCCGCCCCGTGTTGGTGGTCGTCAGTGTCGCCCGCCACTGCTTGTAGCGCCCGGCGGGCAGTCCGGAACTGATGGGGGATGTCCCTCCCACCGATGTCCACGACAGGGTCGCATCGTCCGCGTCAAAGGGAGTATCGCTGGCCCTGACTTCAAAAGCAATGTTCGTGCGGTTCGGCACCGTCTCATCCCAGATAAGCGCGTCCCACCTGTCCCCCGCGATTCCCGTGTCCAGCACGGCGGAGGAGACCGTCGCCGAGGTAACGTAGGCGTTCCCGGGCACGACGGCCAGGGCGCCCCCGGCATTCACGCCGCCCGGAGCCGCGATCAAGACTGCCCAGGCGTTGGCCAGGGTATCATACTTCCAGAAGGCATCCGAGCTATTCCCGCCGAGAGCATAGATCTGGCCTGAACGAACGTACACCAGGGCCCCCCCGGCACCAACCGCCGCAGGGGCGCTGGTCATCGCCGTCCAGGCATTGCCCGCGATGCTGAACCTCCACAGGGCCGTCGAGCTGCCGCCCTGGAAGGCATAGATGCTGCCGGCACCATCGAAAGCGAGCGCACCCCCAGCGCCGACGGCGCCCGGCGCGCTGGCTCGCGTCGCCCATGTGTTGAATCTGGTGTCATACCGCCAGAACCCCAGCTGGCCACCCCCCTGGACAGCATAGACATACCTCGCGCCGTCGTAAGCCAGTGCCCCCCCAGCGCCGACAGCGCCCGGCGCGCTGGCTCGCGTCGCCCATACGTTGTTTCTGGTGTCAAACCGCCAGAACCCCACCTGCCCACCTCCCTGAAGGGCATAGATGTACCTCGCGCCGTCGTATGCCAGTGCGCCTCCGGCACCAACCGTGGCGGGCGCGTTGGCCATCGAAGTCCATGGGTTTCCGTACTTCCAGAAGGCGAGGCTCCCGCCCTGAAAGGCGAAGACGCCATCGTTTCTGGCCAGTATCACGTCGCCAGGGGTGCTCCACGTATCGGCCTGACCCGAGACACCGGACTCGAAGTCGGCCTGCGTGGTCTGGGTCCACAGCCTGGAGGTCCAGGCCTGGAAGCCGTTCCCTGTGGAGGTCTCCGAGTCCATGAAGGAGCTGGCCACCCCCCCAACGCTGCTGGCGAGGAAGCACAAACAAAGAATAGACACTACGATGAGCCACCGTGTGCCGTGCATCTCAACTTCCCTGAAGCTATTTCGCCTTGGTATCAGCCCGGGCAGCCTCCCTCCAGCGCACCTCCAGCATAGTGCTTATCTCCGCTGCAATGAGCGCAAAGCCGACGAGGCCCAGCAGAATGAACCCCAGCGGCGTTTTCAGATACTCGACTACTCGGCCGGCATGGGCCACCTTGAAACAGACCCTCCCGACAACGTTTTCACTGGGTATGAGATAGGGGTCGACATCCTCGTTGGCATCGCCTCTGGTGCGGAACTGGAGCAATTCACCGTCCACCACCTCAACCACCCGGTGGCTCATCAGCTCCCCGTTGGTGGGGGAGCGGAAGGTGATGATGTCGCCCGGCTGGATGGCCTCCGGCGTGACAGGCCTGGTCACCTCGACACACCCCACCGGCAGCGTTGGCTCCATGCTGCCGGACAGCACCGTGTCTGCCCGCCAGCCAAAATGGGGCGCCAGCATCGCCAGCACCACCAGGGTCAACATGAGAAAGACCAGGATGATACCCACGACCTCAACGCCCCTGGCCGCATAGACGACCCATTTCGGCAGCTTCGTGTCCCAGCCAGGCCGGGCCAAGCCCTTCCCCGTCGCAGTCTTGACCGGCTCCGTCTCTTCGACGGCCCCCGCCAAGGGCGGCAAGGTCTGGCCCAACGATGGGTCGGCCTCCGCACAGCCGGGGCCGTCGCTACCCTCGGGGGTCTGTGGCTCATCCTCCAGGGGGCTGTGCTGGGGCCTCGTCTCGTTGTATTGCCTGCGCCACCTGGCTGACATGTCTATCACATCCGCCAGCGTGGCAAAGGTCTGGCCGGACAGCAGTTCGTCCCGCAGCCTGACACCGAAGGATTCCGGGCCGTCCTCTTCCCAGCGCCCTTCCGGTCCCGATACGGCGGTCTCTACCGGAAGCCGCTTTAGCCACTCAGCCAAGCCCTCTGACAGCGGCTTCGAACCGCCGCTGAGGACAATGTGCCCGGGGACCTCCCTGAGGACAAACAGGTCGAACAGGCCATCGATCAGGACCTCCAGGTCTACCCGGTGCTCGACCAGTATAGACAGGCATTCCTGGGTATACCCATCGACCACGGTCAACAGCTCAGCTGGCTCGCCGACGGACGTGCGCATGGACACGAGGGCCATGTTCCATACATCGTCCTGGCACATCGGGCGGACCTTGGAGATTGCAGTGGAGCCCTTTCCCAGCCGCTGTGGTTCCGCGATCTCGTCGATGGAGTCCGGCATCCCAGGAAATCCCTGAGTATCAGCGTCCCCGTGGAGCGTCTCCGCAGCGGACGGAGCCACCTCCTCCGGGCCGTCCCTGGGCTTGGCGCCATCTATGGTCGGGGCGGCTTCCGGCCTCGAACGCCGGTGTCGTCCCTTGACTGCTTCCGTCATCCACTCGCTCTCAGACGGGCCCTTGCATCCGGCCCGTTTTCATCCATGCTGCCTCCGCGCCACCCGCATATAGCCAGAAGATCCGGACGCTCCCGACGTCTGCCACCGGGGGTTCCGGCCTTCGCGACTGCCAGTTCTTCACGTGTCTGCCCCGCCACTGCAACGTCCTATACACCAACTGAGCCGGCCCAGGGGGGTCGGCTCAACGCTCGGGTTGAACTGCTCAACCCCGGCCGCAAACGCCTTCGCTGCCTTTGCCTGTCCGGGACGGCCCGTGGGCCGTCCCGGACACCTCTTGAACTACACTAGACCTGAGTCAACACGAACGTGATGTCGATCTGCGCCGTGTCGGTCTGGACGGTGTTGTCAAAGGCTCCACTGTCCGCCGACCACTCCACGCGAATCTCCGTGCTGTCACCAGCACCCAGCGGCGCGATATAACCGTCGAGGTTGGTCTGCAACATCGCGAGTGCGATGTCGTTGTACGCCTGCGTACCGTCGATGAACACGTCGCAAGTCAGCTTGCTGATGAGCTCTCCATCTGCGTCGTCGGTATCAAACGCAGCGAGTTCCGGCTCGGTGCAAGTGTTCTCGTCGCCGTACACCGCCACGTCCAGCGTCAGCTCACCGTCAAGGGTCCCGATGTTGGACAGGGTCCAGGTGATGTTTCCACTGGCACCCGGGTAGACCTCACCAAAGGTCACGTTGTCATTGATACCATCGGCATTGTCGACGCCGGCGCCCTCGTTGATCGTGAAGTTGTCCCCGACAGCTCCGGCATTGCCATCAATGACTGAGATGAGGTTCAGGCTCCCCGCGGTGAAGGTGTTGCCAATGCTGGTCTCCGTGTCATCGAAGGCACCGTACAGCCCTCCGATGAGCAGAGCCA
>CALMBS010000423.1 GCA_937860285.1 uncultured Chloroflexota bacterium | reverse complement strand
TCGAAGACGATGTCCAGATGGCCGTCGACAGGCTCGTTGCGCACCAGGATGAACCAGCGCCGGTCCTGCATGCCGTTCACCGTCTTGTGGACCACCTCCCCTTCCACTATGCCCCCCTGGCTGCACCCGAACGGCAGCAGGCTGGCGGCTGCCAGCAGCAGCAGCACCAGCTTGGCCACGACACCACGTCCGCCCCTGACCTGAGCACACATAGGCTATGGTCAATATGATACTGTGCATTTCCCGCGGCATCAACAGACGGGGCGCGCCATCCGCGGTTACTTCACACCAATGGAGGCGCTGTACTCCCTCTTCTTCCAGCTCACGCCGTGGCCGGTGAAGTGCTTGTAGCTGGCGTAGACCGCGGAGAGCAGCCAGAACAGGATGGCGGCGGGATGCGCCACCGAGTAGGCCTCGGAGCAGTGGAAGCGATGATCGATCAGGGCGCGCATCACGATGATGAAGATCACCTGGGCCAGGGCCAGGGCCATCCAGCCCGGGGCGTCGATGAAGGGCGTCAGCTCCCAGGCCAGGAAGATGAACGGGCCCAGGAAGAACCCTATGCCCACCATTATGAGCAGCAGCAGGGCCGCCTCGGAGAAGCAGCTGACCGAGTAGGTCCACTTGGTCAGCCCCTGCCACAGGTCCCCGACATTGCCATACATACGGGTCGACACGTCCCGGGAAAGGTCCACCACACCCTGCCTCTTGCCGTGATGGGTGAACTCCAGGCCGAGGCAGACATCCTCGATGATGCGGGCCTTCACCGCCTCGTGCCCGCCTACCTCGTGGTAGTCCGCGGCTTTGCAGAAGATGAACTGCCCGAACACGAAGCCGGACTTGGGCCTGGACGAGCCCTGTATCCACCAGAGAGGGAAGCAGGTGAGGATCATGAAGTACAGGGTCGGAATGACCACCTTCTGGGATACCGACGCCGTCTGCTGCAGCGGCAGGCCGGAGAGGAGCGACAGCTGGTGCTCCTGGACGTAGGCCATGGCATGGCTCAGCATGGAGGGCGCGTGCTTCGTGTCGGCATCGGTGAAGAGGTACCAGGAGCCCCTGGCATTCTGGGCCAGCTGGTGACAGGCGTGGGGCTTGCCCGCCCACCCCTCCGGCAGCGGCTCACCGTGCAGCAGTCTGACCCGGGAGTCTCTGGCCGCCAGGGCCTCGACGATGGCGCCGGTACGGTCGCTGGAGCTGTCATCCAGGACCAGGATCTCGAAGTTGGGATAGTCCTGCTGCATCAGGGACTCGATGCAGGTCCCTATGTTGGCCTCCTCGTTCCTGGCCGGCACCAGAACGGAGATCAGCGGAGCCTCCCTGTCCGGCCGGCCCTTGGCCTCATCCAGCCGGTGCAGGGACCTCAGGTTCAGAAACAGGTTTACGCCCATGATGCCCAGGAAGAGACTCACGATGCCGAGGTAGGTTAGCCACATTGCCTGTACGCCTCCTGTGCTGCCCGGCCCGGTCCGGGTCCGAACAGCGACTCACTCTCCGTCTTTCCACACCCGCCACGCCTGACAGCTGATACCAAGGAGGAATCTTACACCCGGTGTCAATACGGAAAGGGCCGTAGACCAACCGTTTACCGCGCCAGGACGATCGTGCTAGAATGTCAGGGCCCATATTAGAAATGCGTTAGAACAGGGGCGCCGGCCGGGCCGCGCGCCGCGTCCCTGAGAGGGAAGGTCCCTGCGAGATGGAAGCCGCCGCTGTGGCATTGGCCGCGCTTTCCCTGCTCGTCTCCATGGCGGTCCTGGCGGTGCTCATGACCAGGCTGTCGGCCGACTGGACCCGCCGGATGGAGGGGGCGGTGCGGGAGGACCTGAGGACCGGCCGCGAGGAGTCCGCGGGGGCCGCCCGCGACCTGCGCCAGGAGGTGGCGTCCGGGCAGAAGGCCGCGCTGGAGTCACTGGTCAAGGCCATCGGCGAGATGGGCGGCGCCCAGGCCGCCCGACTGGACCAGGTGGCACGGCAGCTCAAGGCCCTCACCGACTCGAACGAAACCCGTCTTGAGGGTGTCCGGACCACCCTCGAGAACCAGATGCGGCTGCTCCAGGATAGCAGCGAGAAGAGGCTGGACCAGATGCGGCAGACGGTGGACGAGAAGCTGCAAAGCACCCTGGAGAAGCGGCTCGGCGAGTCGTTCAAGCTGGTCAGCGAGCGCCTGGAGGCTGTCCAGCGTGGTCTGGGGGAGATGCAGAGCCTGGCCACCGGGGTGGGCGACCTCAAGCGGGTGCTGACCAACGTGAAGGCCCGCGGGACATGGGCCGAGGTCCAGCTGGGCGCCATCCTGGAGCAGACCCTGACACCGGACCAGTACGCCAGGAACGTGCACGTAAGGGAGTCATCTCCGGAGGCGGTGGAGTATGCCGTTCGCCTGCCGGGACCGGGCGGGGACACGGACTCCCAGATGTGGCTGCCCATTGACTCCAAGTTCCCTCAGGAGGACTACCTGCGGCTCCTCGATGCCGCGGATGCCGCCGATCCGGAGGCCGTCCAGAAGGCCACGGCCGGCCTGCTGCGAACAGTGAGCTCATCCGCCAAAGACATCAGCCACAAGTACATCTGCCCGCCCGCCACCACCGATTTCGCCATCATGTTCCTGCCCACGGAGGGGCTCTATGCCGAGGTCCTGCGTCAGCCGGGACTGGTGGAGGAGCTGCAGGGCCAGTTCCGCATCGTCCCGGCAGGGCCCACAACCATGACAGCCATCCTCAGCAGCCTGCGGATGGGGTTCCAGACGGTGGCCCTGGAGAAGCGGGCGCACGAGGTCCAGGTGGTGCTCGCCGCCGTGAAGACCGAGTTCGGCAAGTTCGGCTCCGTCCTGGCCAGGGTCAAGAAGCAGCTGAACACGGTCTCCAGGACCATCGACCAGACGGAAGCCCGGACCAGGGCCATGGAACGTGCGCTCCGGGACGTCCAGCAGCTGCCGGAAGGGCCGGCCGCAGAGGTCCTTTCGCTGGAACAGCCCGCCCCGGCCGATGGCGGCGAAGACGAGTGTCAGGCGCCGGACTGACCTCCGTTTTCCCGGCAAACACGATCGTGCTAGAATTACCTCCCGGTACGGCAACGACCGCAAGGGGGCAGACGCAGCAGTGAAGCTCATCCACACAGCCGACTGGCAGCTGGGCATGAAAGCCGCCCACGTAGGAGGCGCAGCCCCGCGGGTGCGGGAGGAGCGCCTGGCGGCGGCCAGGAGGGTAGTGGCGGCGGCCCGTGAACAGGGCGCCGAGCTCATAGTGATAGCCGGTGACACCTTTGAGGACAACGGGGTGGAGAGGGCCCTGGTCCAGAAGGCCGCGGACGTCCTGGGCAGCAGCCCCGTCCCGGTGTTCGTCATACCGGGCAACCACGACCCGCTGACCCCCGGGTCGGTCTGGGAGCACCCGGCGTGGAAGACCATGGAGCACGTTCATGTCCTGCGGGAACAGAAGCCCATCGACGTGCCAGGCGGCACTCTGTACCCCTGTCCGGTGAAGGACAAGCGGTCCAGAAAGGACCCCACAGCCTGGATCACGCCGGCGGCCGGGGACGCCATCAGGATTGGCCTGGCCCACGGCACGGTGGAGGGAGTGCAGCAGCCGGAACCGGACCATCCCATTGCCCGCGATGCGGCCGGGCGCGCCGGGCTGGACTATCTGGCCCTGGGGCACTGGCATTCGACATCCGTCTATCCGGCGGCGGATGGCGCCGTGCGCATGGCATACTGCGGGACGCACGAAGCCACCGGCTTCGGCGAGAGGGACAGCGGGAACATCCTGATGGTGGAAATCGCAGGGCACGGAGCAGCGCCCATGGTCACGCCCCTGCGCACCGGAGGGCTGACCTGGAAGGTGTTCGAGAAGGACCTGCGCCAGCCGGGTGACCTGGCGGGAGTGCGCCAGGTCATCGAACTGCACCAGGATGCAGACACAACTCTCGTCGAGCTGCGTGTCAGAGGCCTGCTGGCCGCCGCCGAGCGCGATGAGCTGGAGCGCATCAGGGAGATACTGGCTTCGCGCTTCCCGTTTCACCGCGTGGACAGCTCCGGGCTGCGGCCCTCTCCCGCAGACAGCGGATGGCTGGCGGGCCTGCCGCCCGGACTGCTGCAGGGCCTGGCAGCCAGGCTGCAGGAGCTGTCCGACCCCGGATACGCCGGGAACCGCCCCCAGGGCGGCTCACCTGAGGCGGCCTCCAGGGCGCTGATGGAGCTCTACACGATGATAACGGAGGCCTCACGATGATCCTCCGTTCGATTCGTGTCTCCGGTTGGCGCTGCTTCGCCGATGCCGTCGCTGTGGGGCCATTTAAGGAGGACCTGAACGTCATTCATGCCCCCAACGCCACCGGGAAATCCACCCTGTTCGAGGCCATGATCCGCGCCCTCCTGGATGCACACCGCGTCGGGGGAAGGGAAGTGGAGGCCCTGCGGCCGTGGGGCCGTCAGCTCACGCCCACGGTGACGGTCGAGTTTGCCCACGGCGGCCACGAGTACCGCATCACCAAGCGCTTTCTCGACAGCCCTTCGTCCAGGTTGGAGAGGCAAGAGGGCGGCCGCTTCGTCAGCCTGGCCGAGGCCGGCAAGGCCGACGATACGGTGCGGGCCATGCTCAGCCGGAATGCGCCGGGAAGAGGCCTGTCCCGGCCGGAGAACTGGGGGCTGGCGCAGGTCCTGTGGATCACCCAGGGCGCGCTGGCGCTGGCCGCCCTGTCGGGAGACCTGGTATCGGACATCAGGTCCTCTCTGGGGCAACAGGTGGCGGAGCCCTCCGCCAGTCCCATTGAGCACAAGGTGGAGGAGGCCTACCTTCGCATATTCACTCCCGGGGGAAAGCTGCGGTCCGGAAGGGAGGCGCCGCCGGTGGCGCAGCTGGGCGAGAAGCTGGAGGCCGCCCGGGCAGAGCGGGCCGTGGCCCTCGCCAGGCAGCGCGCGTACGAAGAAGCGTCCAGGCGCGTCGAGGAGCTGAGGGCCGCCAGGGCCCAGGCCCGGTATGATGCCGAGGCCATCGGCGAGGTGCTGAAGGGCACCCGGGACAGGGCCGAGCTCTTCCAGAAGCTCACCTCGGACCGGAACCGGGGGGAGGAAAGCCTCAAGGCCGAGGAGGCCAGATACGCTGACCTGAAACGGCGCATGGAAGACATCGCCGCATCCAGGACGGAAATGGCGGAGGTCGCCGGGTCCATCCGCGAGATAGAGACCGACCTTCCTCTGCACGAGCGCGAGCTGCGGCAGCGCGACAGAGAGGCGGAAGAAGCCCGGTCCTCCCTGGAAGATGCGCGCCGGGACCGGCCGAAGGTCGATGCGGCACGGGAGCTGGCGGAGCAGGCCCGCCTGTTCGCCGAGAACGCCAGAGCCCTGGACGCCCTGGAGGATACACTTCGCAAGGTCGCCGCGGCGCTGGAAGCCCTGGACCAGCGCAAGAGGGAGCGGGGAGAGCTGGTGGCGCCCGATGACAGTACCTTGAATGCCATCCGCAAGGCCGTGAAGAAGCGCGATGAGGCGCAGATCCTTATAGAGTCGTCCCTCATAGCCCTGGAGGTGGTCTCAGAGAAGCACGGCCGGCTCATCATCGTCACCGGAGAACAGCCCGGAGAGGTGGAGCTGAGTCCGGGGATCCCAGCCCGGGTCACCGGTTCTCCGGAAGTGGTGGCCGACCTGCCGGGCCTGGCACGGCTCAGGGCCTCCGGACCGGCCGGTTCGGTAGGAGAGCATCGTGCCGCCAGGGCTGAGGCGGACCGCGAGCTGCAGCGGCTGACGAGGCCATTCGCCACATCGGACTTGGAGTCATTGGAGGGGCTCATCGAGAAGAGGCGCGCTCTCGACAAGAGTATCGGTGACGCGGAGAACCAGGTGGAGACGTGGCTGTCAGGCCGGACGCTGGACGTGATTCAGCGGCAGCACTCAGAGCTTCAGGCCATCCGGGCCAACATTATCCAGGACCACCCGGACTGGCAGAAGACGCCCCCCGACCCGCCAGCCTTGAAGGCGGCTGCGGATGCCGCCAGCCAGGCCTTCGTGGGCAGGGTGGAGAAGGCGGAATCCGACTGGGACGGGGCGCAGAAGGCGCTGGATGCCGCCCGGAAGAGCGCCGGGCAGCTCGGCTCCCGGGCTGAGGCAGCCAGAACCATGACCAGATCGCTGGAGACCCGGCTGGCCGAGCTGACCGCCGACGGGAAATCCGACGAGCAGCGCGCCGTAGAGCTGAAAGGGATCGCGCTCTCCTGGGACGCCGCCAAAGCCAAGCTGGAGGAGACTGACAGGAAGCTCTCGGAGTTCAAGGACAACCCGGTTGATACGGCGGACAGGCTGCAGAGGCAACTCCAGGGGGCTGAGGAGGCAGCCAGCCAGGCCCGCGATGCCGAGAAGACGGAAGAGGGGAAGCTGATGACCCTGGGCGCCGAAGGCACCTACTCGTTGCTGGCTGTGCTGGAGGAGAAGGTGGCGGCCCTGGAGAGCGAAGTGGCGGCGGAGGAGCTGCGGGCCGGGGCCATTCGACTGCTGCGGGATACGCTGGTCGACTGCCGGGCCCGGGCGGTGGCAGCCGTGGCCGGTCCGGTGGAATCCGTGGCCACCCAGATGATCCAGCGCATCGCCGGCGGGCGGCTGGGGCGTCTCCATCTGGGAGACTCGTTTGAACCGGCCGCCGTGGTCCCGGAGAGCAGCGGGGAAGGGGTCTCCCTGGAAGCCGTATCGGGCGGCGAGCGGGAGCAGATATACCTGGCGACAAGGCTGGCCCTGGCCGAAGTGCTGGCCAGAGACGAGCGCCAGATGGTGGTCCTGGACGATGTCATGACCTTCACCGACGCCGGGCGGATGGCGCGGGTAATGGCCATCCTGGAGGAGGAGGCCCGGCGCCTGCAGATCGTTGTCCTGACCTGTCACCCGGAAAGGTACCGTGGACTGACCGGTGCCGCCTTTCTGGACCTGGATGCTCTGGTTCACAACGCGCGGCCATAGGGCCGAGCGCCCATCCCGGTCGAGACCATGGCCCGGCGCAGTCGCACCGCAAGACGACAATGAGTGTTGAGCTTCGTTTCCTCGGCTGGGACTCACCGGTCACAGCCAAGGTGAGTGACTTCCTCCTTGCCGGGGACCCCGCCCCACCTCAAGACCCGGCCCGGGACCTCGTCGTGGTTCCCACCACCCAGGCCGGAAGGCGGCTGCGCCAGGCGCTGGCAGTGCGCGGCGCTTCCATGAAAACGGCCGTGCCGCAGGTGCGCGTGGTCACTCCCAGCTTCTTCCTGCTCCATCAGGATGAGGACAGCCCCGCCGCAGCTGTCGAGGTGGCCGCCGCATGGGCCGACGTACTCCTGAAAGCGGACCTGGGCCTCTACGGCAGCCTGTTCCCCGCCCGGGTTTCCTCCCAGGACCTCCTCTGGGCCCTGCGCACCGGCGAGATGATCGAAGGCCTGCGGCGAACGCTGGCCGACGGCGGCTGCCGGATGGCCGATGTCTGCCGGGACTTCGGCGCGCTGCTGGAGGAAGAGGAGCGCTGGCGGGACCTGGGGCAGCTGGAAACGGCGTACCTGGACCGCCTCGGCCGGCTGGGCCTCCAGGACCCGTGCCTCCAAATGCTGCAGCGTGCGGAGACTCCCCCACCCCCAAACGGAGCGGAGCGCATCGTGCTGGCAGCGGTGCCCGACCCAACCCCGCTCATGGTGCGCCATCTGGAGCGTCTGGCGGCGCGGGCCCGCATCATAGTCCTGGTCCACGCGCCGGAGGCGCTGGCCGGCTGTTTCGACCAGTGGGGGCGTCCGCTTCCGGACGCGTGGAGGGCGCGCCACATCGACATCCCCGACCCCGACGCCAATGTCCTTCTCTGTGGGTCGCCCCGGTCCCAGAGCCGGATGGTGCTGGAGCTCCTGGCCCGGGAAGCGGATCGCTTCGGTCCCGCCGACGTGGCCCTCGGCGTTCCGGATGAGGAGGTGATACCCTTTCTGACGGCGGACCTGGGTGCGGCCGGCCTGGTCTCGTTCAATCCAGCCGGTAAGACGGCGGCCGGGCACCCGATGGCCCAGCTCCTGCGGGCGTTTCGGGATGTGTATGCCGATCGCGACTACAGGTCGGCCGGGGCCCTCATGCGCAACAGCGAGTTCCTCGACCACCTGCTGGAGAAGCACCGGATCGTCCCCGGCCGCGTCCTCGAAGAAATGGACCGGTGCCAGAACGAGCATCTGCCCCAGTCACTGGACGACCTGGTCCGGGCCTCCCGGCTCCCCGCCTCTTCAGGCACGGGGCCCTTTGAGTTCCCCGCACTGGAGAAGGCGGTGGCCATACTCACCCACCACGTGAGATCCTATGAGACCGGGGGCGCCGATGCATCGCTGCGGTCTTTCCTCCAGGCGGTCTATGAGACCCGCACCCTCCGTTCCACGAGGCCGCAGGACAGCGACTTCCTGGCGGTAGCTGAAGCCGTCGACGCGGCACTGCACCGGCTGTGCGGGGGTCCCCTGGCCACCCTGGAGATGGACAGGGCCGCCACCCTGGAGATGGTCCCATGC
>CALMBS010000422.1 GCA_937860285.1 uncultured Chloroflexota bacterium | reverse complement strand
CGGGGGGACCTTCGACATTCCCCCCGGTTGCCGGCCGTGCAGCGCGGCGTCGGCCCGGGTCGACCCGGCCCGGCCCGCCATTCTGGCCACCATCCTCTTCACGAAGGTCGTCTTTTCGATACGGTCCGTGATGTTCGCAGCCAGCGCCTCCCACACGGCTGAGGGGTAGCAGGCCACCGTAGAGCCGACTTCCCTCAGGTCCTGCTGCGCCGTCTGCTGGTTCTCGGGGAAGTCGATGGACATCCCGCTGGTCAGGCTTCCGGCCAGGGCCATCGTCTGCTCCACTGTCCCTTCTGCCGGGGTGTACGAGAACCAGCTGTCCGAAGTATCGAAGGGGTCTGTCAACCGGAGTCCCTCCACGGCCGCCAACAGGCCCTCGTGCGTCAGCGTCCTCGAGCTCACCGCAGAGCCGTCAACGGAATCGCAGCGGGTGATGGCGCCTTCCGACGGCCTGATCCGGGCGGTCCTTTCGTCAAAGGCGCCGGACTGGGACGCATCGAGGTCACGGCCGGTATCGGCTACCCTGTCGAAGCTGGTCAGCAGGGCTTCCCGGTCGGCCTCTATGCCCCTGGCGTCCCAGTAGATGACCTTGAGCAACGATGGGACCTCGCCTTTGACCCCAAGCAGATTCTCCACCTGCTCCCGGTCCTGGACGGCCACGAACTGGACCCCGAACTGCCGGGCCGCCGCCGCCGTCTGTGCGGCCGGCCAGCCGCGGCTGACGCCGAGCACGTTTCCGCCGGCCGCCTGCGCGGCCAGCTGGGCCCAGAACCACTGTGGGCTGCTGTCCCCGATTATGCAGAGGGTATGCCCGGGCCCGAAGCCCAGGCTGGTGAGGCCCAGGGAGAAATGCCTGACCTTGTCGTGGCCCTCCCGCCAGGAATACACCCGCCAGAGGCCGGACTGTTTCCTTCGCATCCACGGCCGGTTGCCGTAGGTGGAGGCGGAAGCCTTCAGCAGGCCGGGCAGGGTCCTGCCCGGCGCCGCAGCCAGAGACTCGTTCCTGTTACCACTCATGAACCACCGGGTACCCCTACCCAACTCTAAACGCTACCACCAGGTGCAGAACCGGTCTGTCAGGCAACCGCTGAATCCAATGTAGTGCTAATCCTTACAATGACTCGATGGACGGCGTCAAGCCCCGGTTCGCTCCAGGGAGGGCTCCGGTCCTCCGGGCCCTTACGAGCCGGCCTTGAACGGAGCATCGTACTCGGTGGTGATGACTCCGTCCACTATCATGTCCGCGATGTCGTCGTCTGTCATCCCCAGGATCTCTTTGTAGACGTACTCGTTGTCCTGGCCCAGGGTCGGCGATGCCCTCTTGATCTCGCACGGTGTCTCGGAGAGCTTGTAGGCCGGCGCGTGGTAGGAGTGGGGTCCGATCTCAGGGTGGGTCAGGACCCGGAAGTGCTGCCGGTGCTTCATCTGGGGGTCGTTGAGCAGGTCCTCAGGCGTCTGCACCACTCCCGCCGGCACCCCGCCCTCCTGCATCATGGTCATCACCTGCTCCGCCGTGAAGGCCCTGGTCCATTCCCCGATCAGCTTGTCCATCTCGTCCTCGTGTTGCTTACGTCCGATCACCGTGGCGAACCTGGCCTCACCGGTCCAGGCCGGGTGGCCGACGACGTCGCAGAAGCACTGCCACTGGTCCTCGTTCTTCACGGCGATGGCCACCCAGCGGTCTGCGCCGCGGCACGGGTAGACGCCATGGGGACACATGTGGCTGTCGCGGTTGCCGCGGCGCTCGAGGTCCCTCCCGTTGACAAAGCAGTTGAGGATGTGGGGTCCCATGAAGGCGATCTCGCATTCCATCTGGGACTGCTCGATGCGCATGCCCCGGCCCGTCTTGCGGCGCCTGAGCAGGGCGCCCATGATGGCGATCAGTGAATACCAGGGCGCGATGAAGTCCGAATAGGCGGGGAAGATCATGATCGGATCGCTGTCCGGGTAGCCGGTCGTGGCGCAGTAGCCTGCCAGGGCGTTGATGTGATGGCCCACGCCCTTGAAGGCGTGGCACGGCCCGGACTCCCCCTGCATGGATGTGCTGAGGTAGATGACAGAGGGGTTCACCCGGCGGCAGCTTTCGTAGTCGAGTCCCATCTCGGCCATGGCCCCGGGGGACATGGAATCGGTGACGATGTCGGCCCATTTCACCAGCTTCAGGGCCACCTCTTTGCCCCTGGGCTTGGTCAGGTCCAGGCTGATGCCCAGCTTGTTGGTGTTGTACTCGCAGTAGAAGGCGCCGCGATTGACTCCGGGCTTGCCGTCCTTGAAGGGCTGAAAGGTCCGCAGGGGGTCCAGGTGGGTGTGGCTCTCCACGCGCACGACCGTGGCCCCGTGCTGAGCCAGCTCGCGGCCGACCTGGGGTCCGGCGGCCAGCCAGTTGAAGTCGGCTACCTTGAGCCCTTCGAATATCTGTCTTCCCATTTCATTCCTCCTGCAACTTGATTCCCGTCACTAGATGACCCCGTTGGCCTTGAGTACGGCCAGGTCCTCCCCGGACAGCCCCAGCTCCTTTGCGTAGATCTCCTGGTTGTGTTCCCCGATGAGAGGCGCCCGCCGGAGGATCCTCCAGGGCGTTTCCTTCATCTTCACCGGGGCGCCGGGGTAGGTCAGGGTATCGCCCAGCTCGGGGTGCTCCACCGTCTCCCAGAACTGCCGGGCCTGGAGCTGCGGGCTCTTGATGACGTCTTCCACGGTGTTGCAGGGAGCCAGGATGAGCCCCTTCTCCACCGCGGCCTCGTACAGCTCGGCCTTGGTCTTGACCATCAGGAACTTGTCGACGCTGGCATTGCGGGCGTCGCTCTCCTGCTGGGTTATGGTGGACCCGTCCCACATGGTCGGGAAATCGAAGTCCTTGAGGTCCATGGCGTAGCCCTCGGTGTTGGCCCAGTCGACTATGGCCCGCGATGACTGGCTGCCCCCGGCAAAGGCGCCGCCGCCGAACATGAAGGTGACATAGCCATCCTTGCAGGGGACGATGGTGCGCGAGAAGAGCGGCCCCAGGTCAGGCCTGACGGTGACGAAGAACTGCCCCATGCCCACCAGGTTGGCCTTGAGCAGATCGTATATCTCCACCGCATTCATCAGCGTCAGGTCCACGGCGTCCTGCATGGAGACATCCACGTGCTGTCCCACGCCCGTCATCTCCTTGTGGTAATAGGCCATCATCGAGCCCAGCGCTCCCTGGAGGCCGGCCTGGAAGTAGGACTGGGGGTCCGGGCCGAGGCGCACCGGCGGCCTGCCGAACTCGCCCAGTATCCGGGCCAGGCCGCCCATGGCGGCCCCGACCAGGTCCGTGGCCTGGTAGTGGGCATAGGGCCCGCTCTGGCCAAAAGGCGTTATGGACGTGAACACGATGTCCGGCTTCACCTTCTTGAGGTCCTCATAGCCCAGGCCGATGCAGTCCATGTATCCCGGCTCGAAGGACTCGACGACGACGTCGGCCGTCTCCGCCAGCCTGCGGAAAAGCTCCTGCCCGTCGGGGACCTCGATGTTCAGGGTGATGCCCCTCTTGCTGGTGTTGGTGGCGAACCAGAACAGGCTCTTCTCAGGATCGGGTATGTCCTTGTAGAAAGGGCCGATGTTGCGGGCAGGGTCGCCGCCCGGCCTCTCGATCTTGATGACGTCGGCGCCGTAGTCGCCGAGGGTCTTGCCGCACAGCAGACCCGTTTCATCAGTCAGGTCCAGCACGCGCATGCCTTCGAGTAACGTCTGGTGCTTGCTCATACCATACCTCCAATCCCGGCCGGCGAGCGGCCGGACCTGATACCGCGGTCGGTGCACCCGTGACGCAGCCGGCGCCGCGACATTATACTATCATCGGCCCGCGTGAGCGTATGTCCGAATTAGGCTGAATCGGCCGTCAGAAAAAGCCTGACAGGGCGGCGATGGGCGCCGCCCGGATCGGGAACGTCCGCGGAGAGGCCGTCGGCGGTGTGCCGGACGCTCGGAGTCCGAAGCGCGCTGACGGGAGCGCCGGCCGAGTAAGGATTAGCCTACAGCCCAATCCGTCATACCCTGACAGACGCGGCTGCGTCCCCGACCATAGCATTGATTCGGGGAGCGGGGCCGGCGGCGCGCCCGTGAACGGCTGTGTGCGCTCTCCGGACGGCCGTCACAGACAGGCCCTTGAGGAGGAAAGATGGATTTTGCCCTCGATGCGGCATGCGAGAAACTGCGTCACGAGATAGCGGAGTTCGCGCGGAAGGAGCTGCCGGCAGATTTCGTGGCCTCCACCTCAATCGAGCAGGAGTTCCGCGACTTCGAGTTCGAGATGGCCATGTCCCGGAAGCTGGCCCAGAGAGGTTGGCTGACCATGAGCTGGCCCAGGGAATACGGAGGAGGAGGGGCCGGCCTGTTCGAACAGACAGTGTACGAAATGGAGATGAACTACCACTACATACCCGGTATCTGGATGGGGGTCAGCGGCATCCAATGGGTGGGGCCGGTTCTCATGTCCATCGGGACCGAGGAGCAGAAGAAGAAGTACATCCCCATGATAGCGGCCGGAGAGAAGGACGGTGTGTGGTGCACGGGGTACAGCGAGCCCAATGCCGGGTCGGACCTGGCCAACCTGCAGACAAAGGCGGTAAGGACCGGTGACAAATACGTCATCAACGGCCAGAAGGTGTGGACCAGCCAGGCCCATCATGCCCGCTGGTGCTGGCTTCTGGCCAGGACGGCGCCCATGACGGAAAAGAAGCACCACGGCCTGTCACTGATCATCGTGGACATGAAGAGCCCGGGGATCACCGTCAGGCCCATTCTCAACTTCTATGGCAAGCACCACTTCAACGAAGTGTTCTTCGACAACGTCGAAGTCCCGGCAGCCAACCTGGTGGGAACGGAGAACAAGGGCTGGTATCACCTGATGCAGGCCCTGGTCTATGAGAGGCGCAGCTTCGCCCCGTGCATCTATGGCTCCAGCAAGAGGGTGGCGGAGTACCTGGTGGAGTGCGCCAGGAGCACCAGGCGTGACGGCAAACCGCTGGCCGAGGACCCCGGCATCCGCAGCCAGCTGGCGGAGATCGCCATAGACCTGGAGGCCCTCAGGCTGTGCGCCTTCCAGATCACCTGGCTGATCGGCCAGGGCGGGATGCCCGTGTACGAGGCTTCGCGCAACAAGCTGCTGGCCGATCATCTGGGGCAGCGGATCGCCATAACCGGGGCCGAGATACTGGGGGCCTACTCCC
>CALMBS010000421.1 GCA_937860285.1 uncultured Chloroflexota bacterium | reverse complement strand
GGGGGATTGAGAAGAGGCTCAAGTTCGGCGGTGTTTTGACCGTGCCGTGGGCGGCGGCGTTCTCGGCCTTCGGGGTGGCCACCGCCGACTACTTCCACCGGTATGACAGAGCGGTAACCTGCATGATAACACCCACCATGCCGAACGAGTACAAGATCGGCATGGGCATGGCCCTGAACCAGGCGTGGGAAGATCTGGAGAACCAGGCCTACAGGGAGTTCGAGGCGGAGGGCATTCCCAGAGACCGCGTCCAGTTCAGGTATGGCATCAGCGCCTCCTACATAGGCCAGGTCTACTCCTGGGACGTACCTGTCCCCATCGGCAGAGTCGGGACCGCCGCCGACGCCGACGCCATCATCAAGGCATTCGAGGACACCTACGCCACCATCTATCCTGTGGCCGCGCGCTTCAATACCGGGTGCCGGATCGCGGAGGTCTCTCTGGAGGCGGGAGCCGTCAAGACCAAACCCGAGCTGGCCAGGTACCCGATCAAGTCCAAACAGCCCGACAAGAAGGCCTTCAAAGGGAACAGGGATGCGTACATGGATGGCAAGTGGATGCCCTTCCGCACCTGGGAGATGGACATGCTCGAGCCGGGCAACCGCGTCGACGGTCCGGCCGTAATCGAGCACCCGATGACCACTCTGGTCGTGACGCCCCAGAGCTATGTCGAAATGGATGAATACAAGCTCCTCTGGTACAGAAAGAAATAGAGCCTCGTAACACTTGTTCCGCGGGCCTGCCAGAAACGTGAGGGCTGTATATGTCAGAGTACGATGTACATTGAAGATATAAGCTGGTAGGCATAAGGCGTACAAAATATAGACAAAAGGGGGCAAGGACTGGTGTCGGTTCCATTCTACTTCAAGTTGAAGCAGCCGTGGCGGGGGATCTTCGCCGTGCTCTTCACGGCGGCCCTCGGGGCCATCTTCTACTACGTGGGCACCCAGAAGCTCTGGTGGGAGGAGTCCGTCAAGCCCATCTCCTACGTGATGCTGCCCAACTACCTCCTGATCTTGTTCTGCTGGATGTTCGTCTACGGCAACTACTTTCACTTCTGGCCCTGGGGGAAGCTGTCCCAGCCGGCCCAGGGCATAGCGTCGACCCTGACCATCATCGTTCTCTCCGGGGTCAACTTCTACATCCTGAACAACATGGCCCACTGGGGTGCCCACCTGTTCTACATATGCAGCGCCTGGCTGTTCTGGATCTTCATGCTGGGGGCCTGGACGGATGACCCCATCGTCAAACAGTACCAGGACAAGCAGCCTCTGTGTGGCATATCCGGATATGTCATCACTCTGGGCATGGCCC
>CALMBS010000420.1 GCA_937860285.1 uncultured Chloroflexota bacterium | reverse complement strand
AAGCGGCGGCCGATTTCCTGCAGGTGGCGCTTGACAATCTCTTCCTGGCCGACATACTCGGCGCCCGCTTCGGGGATCAGCAACCAGAGAACCAGGTAGGCCATGATGCCGATCCCATTGATCAGGGCGAGGCTCGCCATGAGAATGCGCACGAGGAGCGGGTCGATGACGCCGGTGGCGGCCCCGCTGAGCAGAATCGAAAGGGGGGAGGAGGCTGACCAAATTCGACGAGATCATTTGCCACCAGATGGCCACCACCTTCGACCACGTGTATACCAGCGATCCCAGGTGGACCGAGAGGGTCGTGCTCTACGGGTTCGACATCTCCGGCCGGCTGAACTTCATGACCGGCCTGGCCCGCTACCCCAACCGCAACGTCATCGACGCCTACGGGATGGTCACCCTGGACAACAAGACCGCCCACGTGGTCCGGGCTTCGGAGGAGCTGCGGCCCGAGACTGGAGCGGGGGTGGAGGTCGGCCCCTTCACCTATGAGGTCCTGGAACCCCTGAAGCAGGTCCGCATGTCGCTCAAGGACAACGAGCGCGGCCTCAGCTTCAGCGTCGATTTTGACGGGCGCTACCCGGCCTACGAGCAGGTGCCCATGTTCTCTCGCCTTCGCGGGCGCATACAGGAGGAGGCGCGGCGCTACTACCAGATCGGCGGGTTCAGCGGCTGGTTCAAGGTGGGGGCGAAGAGGTACCGCATCGACCCCGCGAAGTACCGCGGCGGCCGCGACCATTCTTGGGGGGTCCGGCGGGGTGTGGGAGGAGGCAGCTGGCCGGAGCCCTGGGCCCAGCCCGGGGACATACCACAGGGGGCATTCTACTTCATGTGCATCTTCGACTTCGGCACGCGGGCCATCCACACCGCCCAGAGAGAGGACTGGGAGGGACGTATAGAGCATTTCGAGGGGTGGGAGACCTATCCCCTGGGCAGCCGGAAGCAGGACCAGGAGATGAACCTGGTCGAGCTGGAGCACGACTTCCGGTTCCGCCCCGATGTCAGGGTGGCGAAATCCGGGACGGTGACGGTCAAGGCGGCAGACGGCACCCGGCGCAAGCTCTCCATCAGGCCCAGGACCACGTTCTACCCGGGGCCGGCCGGCTACGACTACTACCGGGACTACTCGTCCGGCATGTGGAAGGGGCCCTCCTATATCGACGGCTTCAAGGTGGATCTCACCGACCCGGCGGAGCTCCGGAAGATATCCTTCCTCACCGAGACCCTGTGCGAGGTCACCTGCGGCAAGGAGGTCGGCTACGGGCTGCTGGAGATGGTGAACGTCGGCAAGTACCCGAAGTACGGCTACCAGGGCTACTAGGCCCGGGGCCCTCCGGACGCATTCTGAAAGGGGGGACAAGTATGGTTTCGCGGAGCAGGGCCAACCTGGAAGAGCTGCAACACAAGCTGGTCCCGTGGTTTCAATCCAGGATGCCCGGGGCCGGGGACATCGCCGTGTCCAACATGAAGCCGCCGGAGGCCGGCTTCGTCGCCGAGACCTTCATGTTCAGGCTCGACTGGACCGAGGCCGGGCAGCGGAAGTCACAGGAGATGGTCTTCCGCCGGCCGCCGCTGCTGCCGGTCTTCCCGGACTACGATCTGAGGCGCCAGTTCCTGGTCATGCAGCGCCTGAACGGGACCGGCATTCCGGTGCCGAAGGTCCTCTGGCGGGTGGAGCAGGATGAGAGCATCCTGGGCACCCCTTTCTACATCATGGAGAGGCTGCCGGGGACGACCCCGCCCGACTTCCCTCTTTACCACAGCGCCGGGTCCTACTTTGACGCTACGCCTCAGAAGCGGGCGAAGATGTGGTGGGGGGCCCTCGAGGGCATAGTCAAGTGCCACCAGCTTGACTGGAAGAAGGCCCGTTTGGACTTCCTGGGTCTGCCCAGAGGAGGCACCAGCACCATTGACGGCCTGCTGGACTACTTCGAGTCGATGCTCCGCTGGGTGGTCAAGGACGATCCGCAGCCGGTGCTGGACTATGCGCTGAAGTGGCTGAGGCAGAACCGCTATGTCCCGGAACGCATCACGCTGTGCTGGGGCGACTGCCGCCTGCCCAACACCCTCTACAACGCTGATGGCGATGTGGTGGCCCTGCTGGACTGGGACTTCACCTACCTCGGGGACCCCATCTGCGACCTGGCCTGGTTCCTCTTTCTGGACTGGCACTCCAGCGAGGCCTACGGCGTACCCCGGCTGGAGGGGACCCCCGGCCAGGAAGAGACCATCCGCCGCTACGAGGATCTGACCGGCTGGAAGGCGGAGCACCTGCTCTTCAACCAGGTCCTCGCCCCGCTGCGGCTGGCGGTGCCCCTGGTCAGGGTGTACAAGAACATACGGTCCATGGGCGCCACCCTCCTGGCGGAGGACGCCGAGCTCAACAACCCCATGACGCAGCGCATCGCCAGCCTGCTGAACCTCCCGGCGCCGGGCCGCAAGAAGGAGGTCAGCAAGATCGAGGACATGAAGGTGGCGCTGCAGTTCCACTTCACCGGGGCGGCGCCCCGCGACTGGTATGCCCTCTTCGACCACGGCCGGATAGCCACCCGGGACGGCCAGGCCGACGGGCCGGTGAGCACCCTCAGGCTGTCGGGAGCCGATTTCAAGGCCATGCAGCGGGGCGAGCTGGGGCCGACGGACGCCATCCTGATGGGCAAGATCAGGATTGAGGGCGACGTCACCCTGGCCGGGGACCTGCTGGAGCGGCTGATCGCCAGTCTGGGGAGCAAGAAGTGAGCCCTGCGGGGTATGCCGGGAAGGTCCTTCGAGCCGACCTCTCCTCCGGCAGGCTGACCGAGACCCCAACGGCGGACTACAGCGAACGCTTCCTGGGAGGGCGGGGCCTGGCCGCGCGCGTCTACTGGGAGCAGGTCCCGCCGGCGGCCGGCGCCCTGGATGAAGAGAACGCGGTCATACTGGCCACCGGGCCGGTAGGCGGAGTGCCGGTCTTCGCCGGGTCGAGGTGGACGGTCTGCGGCAAGGCCCCCGGCGTTGAGCGGTTCAGCTACGGCAACTTCGGCGGCAGGTGGGGGGCCGCCCTCAAGTTCGCCGGCTTTGATGCCATCGTGGTCTCCGGCCGCTCGGAGAAGCCGGTGTACCTCTTCCTCCATGACGGCGCCGCCGAGCTGCGGGACGCCTCCGCCCTGTGGGGGCGGGGCGCCATAGAGACGCGGGAGGCGCTGAAAGGCGAGCTGGGGAGCTCGCTGAGGGTGGTGGCCGTTGGGCAGGCCGGCGAGAGCCAGGCCGTCATGGCCAACCTCATCGCCGACAATGATGCGGCCGGGTCCCGGGGCCTGGGGGCGGCGCTGGGCTCCAAGAAGCTCAAGGCCGTGGCGGTGTCCTGGGGCAGCCGGCCCGTCGAGGTAGCCCGGCCGGACATGGTCAAGGAGCTGCAGGACCACTACCGGGGCCTCAGGATAGGCTTCCCGTACTACGACGCGGCCTATCACAATGTCCTCAGCCGCTGGTCCCACGATCCCCGCCTGGAGTTCAGGACGGTGCCGGGCGAAGGCGTGCTGAAGAAGGAGCCATGCTACGGCTGCCTGGGCCGGTGCCCCCGGAGCGTTTACCGGGCGAGCGACGGGCGGTCGGGCAAGTTCATCTGCCACTCCGCCTGGGTCTACCAGCCGTGGGCGGAGCGGTACTACAGGGAGTGGAACGACGTTCCCTTCCAGGCCACCAAGCTGTGCGACAACTACGGGCTGGACACCATCGGGGTGGACCTGACCATCAGCTGGCTGGATGCGTGCTACCGGGCGGGGATACTCACCGAGTCCGGCACCGGGATGCCCCTGTCGCAGATCGGCAGCGCCGAGTTCATCGAGGTCCTCCTCGGGAAGATGTCCCGGCGGGAGGGGTTCGGTGACCTGCTGGCCCGGGGACTGGAGAAGGCCGCGGCAGAGGTCGGGCCGGCCGCCGTGGAGCAGGTCCAGCGGGTGGGCATACTCTCCGAGCCGGGCTACAGCCAGCCCTACGGCCCCAGGCTCTACATAGTCACCGGCCTGCTGTGGGCCATGGAGCCGAGGCTGCCCATCAGCGTGCTCCACGAGGTGACCACCTGCCTCGGCAAGTGGCTGACCTGCCACATGGGCCTCAACGTCTTCCCCACCACCCAGACGCTCAGGGCCATAGCTGCCCGGTTCTGGGGGAGCGAGCTGGCCGCCGACTTTTCCACGTATGAAGGCAAGGCGATGGCCGCCAGGAAGATCCAGGACCGCTCGTATGCCAAGGAGTCCCTGGTGCTGTGTGACTGGCTGTGGCCCATGCTGGAGGCGGAGTTCTCCGAGGACCACGTCGGCGACTCCACGCTGGAGAGCCGGATCGTGTCCGCCATCACCGGCCGCGACCTGGACGAGGCCGGGCTTAACCGCATCGGGGACAGGGTCTTCAACCTGGTGCGGGCCATCCACCTGCGCGAGGGCCACCGCGGGCGGGCCGCGGACACCCTCCCGGAGCAGGCCTACACCGAGCCCCTGGAATACGAGATCCAGGACCCCCAGCTCATCCTTCCCGGCAAGGACGGCGAGGTGGTCTCCGTCAAGGGCCGCGTGGTGGACCGGGCGGCCTTCGAGGCCATGAAGGACGAGTACTACCGCTTGCGGGGATGGGACGTGGCCACGGGTCTGCCGACCGCCGCCGGCCTGGAGGGCCTGGGGCTGGGGGATGTGGCCCACGACCTGCGGGGCCGCGGGCTCCTGGGCTGACGCGCGAACCGGCAGCTGCCGGCACAATGCCTGTCGTGGACTGGCATCAGGCGGCCGCCTTCTCACGTTCAGGCTGCCACACCGCATCTATGACATTAATGTGACAATATCCCAATCCGCTGAGACCGGTCGGTAAGTCAGCCCCACTATCATCTTGGTCTAAGCCCCAGGAGGGCGCTATTGCCTGTCGTGACGGAGGTCATGATATGTCTAAGACCAAGCGAAAGCACCGCCCAGTGGCCCAGAAGCCAGCCGGAGTCCTGCAGGGACCTGCGGCAGAGCCCATCCCGGCCCCCGCCAGCGCCCCCTGCATGACGGAGGAAGAGGCGGAGGTGCTGGCCTCCCCACCGTGCGCCGCCGAGGCGCCGGCTTCCCCGCCGGAGGTGGTCGGGGTGGAGCAGTCGACGGCCCTGGCCTGCGTGGCTGAGGCGGAATCGCTGATCGCGGCGCTCCCCCAGGCCCCGGCCGAACCGGCGGCGGCACGGCCCGCAGATGACGGCACGAAAGATGCCGCGCCGGGCGGCGCGGAGGAAGCTGCCACGCAGTCCGTGGCCAAGCCTGACCCGGCGGCGGACTGGCTCTTCCCGCCAGCAGCGAACGTCGCGGGCTCGCGGCCGTCCCCCTTCGAGGCGGAACGGGACATGCTGCTGCGGGTGATACCCGACCAGATATTCCGCATCCGCTTGAAGCCTGACGGCGGTGTCCTGGTGTTAGACGGCCGAACGCGCCCCGGGGCCGGGGACCACGAGGCCCTGGACAGGGCCGTCGAGCCCGATGAGCACGTCATCGATCCGCCAGACAGCCTCAGGAGCGCCCTCGCCCGCCGCAGCCGGGAGACCCTGGACTCCTTCCGGCAGAGCGGCGAGGTCCAGGCATTCGAGATAGAGGCCGGCCAGGACGGGCAGGCCAGGCACTACGAGATCCGCGCCGCCGGCTGCCCCGGCGGAGACAAGCTGGCCGTCGTTCACAACGGCCAGACGACCTTCCTGGAGATCGGAGCGCCGGCGGACGCCGCCGGCGAGCTCCTGGTTCTGGCGCGAGACATCACCTCCCGCAGGGAGGCCGAGGCCAGCATCGCCCGTTCGCAGGACGAGGTCACCCGCCTCAACGAGGTCCTCAAGAGCGAGGCGTCGTCCCACGCGGAGGACGAAGAGATCATGGAGAACGCCTTCCGCAAGCTGGGCCGGCTGCTGGAGAACACCATAGGCGCGCTGCAGATGATCGTGCAGATGAAGGACCCCCCGACGGCGCAGCACCAGGCACGGGTGTGCAAGCTGGCCTGCGCCATAGGACGGGAGATGGGCCTGGACAAGAGCCAGGTTGATACCATCGGTCTGGCGGCCCTCCTCCACGACCTGGGCAAGATACTCATCCCCAGCGACATGCTCAACAAGCCGGGCCGCCTGACAGACAAAGAGCTGACCGCCATCAGGAACAGCGCGGAGACGGAGTACCAGATACTGAAGACCATCGACCTCTTCTGCCCCATTGCCGACATAGTGCACCAGCACCATGAGCGCCTGGACGGCTCGGGCTATCCCCTGGGCCTCAAGGGCGACGACATCCTGCTGGAGGCGCGGGTCATCGCCGTGGCGGACGTGGTGGAGGCGATGGTCTCCGAGCGCCCCTACCGGCCGGCGCTGAGCCTGGGCGCCGCCCTGAAGGAGATCCAGGTGAACAAAGGGAAGCTCTATGACGTTGGGGCGGTCGAGGCCTGCAGCCGGGTCTTCATGGGCGGGACCTTCCAGCTAGATGGCGCGGATGACAGCTCCCTGCTGGAGGGCGCATACTCCGGGGCATAGGGCTGATGCTCTGTGCCGCCACGGCGCGGCGGTGAGCCATGGCTAAGGCGCTCGTGGTGGCGCAGCACTTCAAGGGCCGGGCATAGGGGCTTGGCCCGGGCCGTCCCGCCTCACGCCGGGTGCGTCCGCCACCCGCCTCAGGATGTCCCAGAACGCACCGCGGTACCCCTGCCGGATGGCCTCCACCAGGCCGCTATTGTCGTTGTAGTTGTAGTTCATGTCACCCGCCTGCGGCGGCTTCATGAACAGAAAACGCCGGTCGCCGCCTATGAGACCCTCCAGCAGGCCGGCCGGGTCATTCCCCAGGTCAGCGGAGAGGTAGAACACGGGGGAAAAGAGCCCCTCATTGCCGTCGACGTGGCCGTGCAGATGGGGGTTTGCCGGCAGCGGCCCGGAGGCCCGCACCAGGTCGGCCAGGCGCGTGCCCGGGAATATGCGGACCCCCATGGCGGCGCCCACCCGGTCGGGGGACATCTCCTTCACGGCCTCCACGGTGCGGCGCAGGGTCTCCCGGGTCTCGCCCGGACCCCCCAGCAGCAGGTCGTACATGAACACCAACCCCTGCCGGTGACAGGCGGCCGCCGTCCGCCGCAGATCGTCCCCGCCGAAATCGCGTCCCAGCGCGTGCAGGACAACGTCATCGGCGCTGTCTACCCCGAAGTTGATCCCCCGGCAGCCGGCCCTGCGGTAGAGGGCGGCGCTCGCATCATCGAAGGCGGCCGGGCTGGCATAGGCGTACCAGCCCACTCGATCGCCCAGGCCCCGCGCTGTGATCTCCCGGCACACTTCCTCCGCGTGCGAGGAGGGGATGTTGAACTCGGCGTCGCAGAGATGAAGGCAGTCGATCCCCTGAGCCAGGAGGGCCTGCATCTCATCGACCACGGAGCGCGGCGGCCGGCAGCGCGGCCGGCGGCCCTTGCCGGGCGCGTCCACGCAGTAGATGCAGGCCTTCGGGCACCCCCGCTTGGTCTCGATGCTGCCCATGCCGCCCTCGGCCAGATAACGGCGGTTGTCCACCGCGGTGCGCGCCGGCGCCCCGGGGCCGTCCAGCAGGCCCCACGCCGGGGCGACATGCCGGAATCGCGGCCCGTCCCGATAGATCACTCCGGGCACCCCGCGCCAATCGAGGCCTTCGGCCAGGCGGCGCACCAGCAGGGGCAGGGAGTCCTCGCCATCCCCCACTATGCCCAGGTCCAGGCCGCAGAAGGACAGGACCTCCTCAGGCATGACCGAGAATCCGGACCCGCCGACGATCACCGGCGATGGTGTCCGGCGGCGGATGCGGTCAGCGACCTCCTTGAAGTCCGGCAGGAAGAACTCGCGGCTGGCAAAGGTGGTGTCATCGATGTTGCGCAGTGTCAGGCCCACGGCGTCGAATCCGGCCCCCGGCAGCCCCTCATCGACCGCCTGCCGCCAGTCGGCCGCCAGGCACAGGTCGAGGACCTCGGCCTGAAGGCCCTGGGCGGTGAGGGCGTGCGCCAGGTAGTCCAGGGCGATGGGCGTCACCGGGGGCTTCATGCGGTTGGGGTTGACCAGGAGCACCCGCCGGGTCACGCTACTTGGAGTCCTTCTCCCGCTGGGCCTTATCCAGGGCATCCAGGAACCAGTTCGGCGGGCGGGGCCGGCCGTCTCGCACCGCCGGCGGCGGTGTGAGACGCCGCGCCCCCCGCTTCCCGGGCGCGGGGTCACCCTTGGCCGGCGGCGCTGCTGCGGCCGGCCCGGTGGCCACAGGGTCCTGGCGCATGGAGAGGGAGATGCGGCGCCGCTCCCGGTCCACCTCCAGGACGGTGACGGTCACCCTCTGCTGCACCTTCACCACGTCGGTGGGCACGCGCACGAAGCGGTCTGCCAGCTGGCTCACATGCACCAGGCCGTCCTGGTGCACGCCGATATCGACGAAGGCCCCGAAGTTGGTGACGTTGGTGACAATGCCCGGCAGCCTCATACCCGGCTGGAGGTCGTTGATGCTGTTGACCCCTTCGGCGAAGGAGAAGGCCTCGAACTGCACCCGCGGGTCGCGGCCGGGCCGGGCCAGCTCCGCCAGGATGTCGGTCAGCGTGGGCAGGCCCACCGTCCCGCTGACATAGCGGCCGGGGTCTATCCGGGTGCGGGCCTCCGGCCGGAGCATGAGGTCAGCTACGGAGCAGCCCAGGTCAGCGGCCATGCGGTCCACCAGGGCGTAGCTCTCCGGGTGAACGGCGCTGCCGTCGAGCGGGTTCTCGGCACCGCGGATGCGCAGGAACCCGGCGCACTGCTCGAAGGCCTTCGGACCCAGGCGGGGAACGTTCTTGAGCTCCTGCCGGGTCTTGAAGGGACCGTTCTGGTCGCGGTAGCCGATGATGTTCCTGGCCAGCGCCGGGCCCAGTCCGGACACGTAGGTCAGCAGCTGCTGGCTGGCCGTATTGACCTCAACGCCCACGGCGTTCACGCAGCTGGCCACCACATCATCCAGGCTCGCCTTCAGCCTCACCGGCTCGACATCGTGCTGGTACTGGCCGACACCGATCGACCGGGGGTCGATCTTGACCAGCTCCGCCAGCGGGTCCATGAGCCGGCGGCCGATCGACACCGAGCCCCTCACAGTTACATCCTGGTCCGGGAACTCCTCCCGGGCTGCGTCGGAGGCCGAGTAGATGGAGGCGCCGCTCTCGTTGACCAGGACCACCGGGATCGACTTCGGGAGCCCGATGGCCCGCACCGCCGCTTCGGTCTCGCGGCTGGCGGTGCCGTTGCCGATGGCGACGGCCTCGATGCAGTGGCGCTGCACCAGGTCGGCCAGGGTGCGGCCGCCCTCGGCGGCCAGCTTCTCGGACTGCGTCAGGAAGACGGTGGTGTGGTGCACCAGCTTGCCCTGCCGGTCGAGGCAGACCACCTTGCACCCGGTGCGGTAGCCGGGGTCCAGGGCCAGGACCGCCTTCTGCCCCAGGGGGGAGGCCATGAGACACTCCCGCAGGTTGCGCGCGAAAACGCGGATGGCCTCGTCGTCGGCGCGCTCCTTGGCCTCGCGCCGCATGTCGGTCTCTATGGATGGCGCCAGCAGCCTGGAGTAGCTGTCCCGCACCGCCTCGGACACCTGGGCCGCGGCCGGAGAGTCGCCCCTGACATGGCGTTTATCGAGCATGGACAAGGCCGTCTCTTCGTCCGGCCGGACCGTGAGCTTCAGGAAGCCTTCGGCCTCGCCGCGCAGCATGGCCAGGACGCGATGCCCGGCGGCCCTGGCCAGGGGCTCCTGCCAGTCAAAGTAGTCCCGGTACTTGGCGCCCTCCGTCTCTTTGCCCTTGACCACCCTCGATCTCAGCTGGCCGCCGCGGGCGAAGAGGTCCCGCATCAGGCGGCGCGTCTCGGAACCCTCATTCACCCACTCCGCCACGATGTCCCGCCCCCCGGCCAGGGCGTCCTCGACGCTGCCCACCCCCTTCTCCTGGTTGACAAAGGCCGCGGCTTCCTGTGCCGGGTCGGTGGACGGCTCCTGGGCCAGCAGCGTGCGGGCCAGGGGCTCCAGCCCCTTCTCCCGGGCTATGGTGGCCCGGGTGCGGCGCTTGGGTCGGTAGGGCAGGTAGACGTCCTCCAGGGCGGACAGGGTCGGGGCGCCGGCAACGGCGGCCCGCAGCTCGTCCGTGAGCAGCCCGCGCTCCTCCAGGGACTTGATTATGGCCTCCCGCCGCTGGTCCAGCGCGGCCAGCTGGGACAGGCGGTCGCGCACCGCGGCTATGGCCACCTCGTCCAGCGACCCCGTGGCCTCCTTGCGGTAGCGGGCAATGAAGGGGACGGTCGCCCCTTCAGTCAGCAGCGACGCCACCGCCTGGACCCGTTCGCGCGAGATGGCCAGCTCGGCCGCTATGGCGGCGCAGTGGGCCTCAGTCATCATCCCGCTCACTGGTTGAAGAGCACCACCACAATGTCGCCATCCTGCACCTCGTATGACCGCCCTTCCACGCGCTGTCTGCCCGCCCTGGCCACCGCCGCCTCGCTCCCCAGCTCGATCAGGTCTTCGCAGCGGATGACCTCCATGCGAATGAACCCCTCTTCCATGTCTGTGTGGATCTTGCCGGCCGCCACCGGCGCCTTGTCCCCCCGGCTGCAGGTCCAGACATGGACCTCCTTCGGCCCGGCGGTGAAGAAGTTGACCAGGCCCAGGGTGCGGTTGGCCGCCCGCAGCAGCCGCTCCATGGACGACTCCTGAAGCCCCAGGGCCGCCAGGAACTCCGGCCGGTCCGCCGGGTCCAGCTGGCTGATCTCGGCTTCGTCGCGCCCGCAGACGGTGACTATCTCCGCACCCTCCGCCGCGGCCAGGGCCTCCAGGGCCCGGACGTGCGTGTTTCCGGCATCTTCCATGGACTTGATGTTGGCCACATAGACGACGGGCTTGAGCGACACCAGGTTGCACTCCCTGATGTCGGCCAGCTCGACGAGGGCCAGGCCCTGGCGCCGGGCGGGGATTCCCTGGTCAAAACCGTCCTTCACCTTCTGGCACGCCGCCACATGGCGGGCCGCTTCGGCATCCATGCGCGCCCTCTTGGCCAGGCGGCTGATCTTGTTGTCCAGCGTCTGTCTGTCGGCCACCATCATCTCCAGGTCGATGGTCTCCACGTCCCGGACCGGATCGATCGTGGCGTGGGCAAAAGGCACCGAGCCGTCCTCAAAGCAGCGTACCACGTGCAGCAGCGCATCCACATCCTTGAGATGGGCCAGCAGCTTCACGCCCCGCCCGTCGGCCGCCGTCGACCCGGACGCCAGCCCGGGTATGTCCACTACTTCCAGGGTGGCCGGCGCTATCTTGGGAGGCTGGTAGATGGCGGCCAGTGCGGCGATGCGCCGGTCAGGAATGCCGACGGCCGCCCGGTTGGGCTCGGAGCCGCCGTACCCCGCCGCGCCCACAGCGGTGATGGCGTTGAAGATGGTGGTCTTGCCGCAGGAAGGCAGGCCGACCAGCCCGCACTTGAGTGCCGTTCCGGGTTCCTTTCAGCGATCAGGCGAAGCGCCATCGGCGTGCGCCCTCGGGTTTCGTTACCGCTACTATAATTCTAGCCCATCCGGGGCAGGCACTCAAAAGGCGCCCCCCTATATGAGCAGCCCGACGCGCCACCCGTCCGCCATGGCTTCGGCGATGCCCCTCGGCTCCAGGCAGTCCCCGGCCAGGTGCACCACGGGGGCCACCTTCTCGATGGACTCCCGCAGGGACTGGTCCGGCCGGCCCCCGGCGGCCAGCACCACGGAGTCGAACGGAATGGTCGCCGGTTCCCCTCGCACGGTGACGATCAGGCCGCCCGGCCTGAACTCGCGGCACGCGGCGCCGGTGAGGACAGTGATGCCGGCCTCCGCCATGCGGGCCAGCAGCATCCGGCGCAGGGCCAGCGGCATCACGCCGGCCACCTCATCCAGCATCTCCACCACTGTGACCGTCCTCTTCCCGCGGGCCAGGAACTCGGCGGTCTCGCAGCCTACCAGACCGCCGCCGATGACCACCACCCGCTCACCCACGTCTGCCCCGTGGAGGACCTGTTTGGCCGTCAACGCGGAAGCGGCTTCCAGGCCCTTGACTGCGGGCGTCGCCGTGACCACGCCCGCAGCCAGGACCACGGCCTCCGGGCGGCCCTTCATGATGAGTCCGGAGGTCGCCTCCACGCCCGTCATCACCCTAACCCCCCTCCTGGTCATCTGCGTCCTGAGGTATTCCAGGAAAGGCACCAGGTTCTCCTTGTGCGGCGGAATGACTGCCTCGCGAAGCTGCCCGCCCGTAGCATCCTCCCGCTCCAGGAGAGTCACGTCATGGCCGCGCAGCGCGGCCACCCGGGCCGCCTCCATGCCGGCGGGCCCCCCACCCACCACCACCACCCTCCGGCTCCTCTCGGCCCGCGTGATTTGAGAGACAGGCTCCCGGCCGACGGCGGCGTTCACGGAGCACATGATGCCCCGGCCCTGGACCGTCTGGTTGTCGATGCAGCGCAGGCAGCCGATGCATGGCCTTATCTCGTCCAGCCGGCCGGCCGCCGCCTTCAGCGGCAGATCCGGGTCGGCGATCAGGGCCTTGCCCATGGCGATGAAATCGGCGTGTCCTTCCTGCAGCGCCTTCTCCCCGAGCTCGGGCGTGACGCGGCCGGCCGCGATGATGGGAATGCTCACCGATTTCTTCAGCCCCTCCATGAACGGCAGCAGCCCGCCTGAAGCCTCCGCTGTGGGCGGCGGGATCTGGGG
>CALMBS010000419.1 GCA_937860285.1 uncultured Chloroflexota bacterium | reverse complement strand
TACTGCCCGCCAAGGAGGACCATCCACGTGCTGAACGGAAAGAGGCGTGTAGTGGTTACAGGGATGGGGGGCATCACCCCCGTCGGCCTCTCCATGCCGGAGACCTGGCAGTCCCTTCTCGACGGCCGGTCCGGCGTCGACTACATCGACTCCTTTGACGCGTCCACGCTGGCGGTGAAGTTCGCCGCCGAGGTGAAGGGCTTCGACGTCAACCAGTACATCTCCCGCCGGGAAGCCCACCGCATGGACCGCTTCACCCAGTTCGCCGTAGTGGCCAGCATGGAGGCGCTCAACATGAGCGGGATGCAGACGCCCAACGGCACCGCCGAGAGGGCCGGCGTGGTCATCGGCAACAGCGTGTGCGGGCTGCGCGCCGTCTGCAGCCAGCTGGACGTGCTGGAGAAGGAGGGGGCAAGGAAGATCAGCCCCATCCTGGCGCCCACCATGACCAGCGATGCCGCCGGCGTCCAGATCGCCTTAATGTTCGGATTCAAGGGCCCCAATTTCTCTGTCTCGTCCGCCTGCTCCAGCGGCAGCGATGCCATCGGGCAGGGCTTCCTCCTGATAAGGCATGACGAGGCGGACATGGTGCTGGCCGGCGGCACGGAGGCCCCCCTGGGGCCTATCGGCATCGCCGCCTTCTGCGCCGCCCGGGCCCTGTCGACCCGGAACGACAACCCCCAGAAGGCCTCCCGCCCCTTCGATGCCGGCCGCGACGGCTTCGTCATGGGAGAGGGCGCCAGCATGATGGTCCTGGAGAGCCTGGAGCATGCGCTGGCCCGCGGGGCCACCATCCTCGCCGAGCTGGTAGCCTACAAGGCCACCAACGACGCTTTCCACCTCACCCAGCCGTCGCCGGAAGGCGAAGGCGCCATCCGGGCCATGCGCGGGGCCCTCGACATGGCCGGCATGGAGCCGGAGGAGATCGGCTACGTCAATGCCCACGGGACATCGACCCTGCTCAACGACCGGGTGGAGACCATGGCCATCAAGGCCGTCTTCGGGTCCCACGCCTACCGCATGCCCGTCTCGGCCACCAAGTCCATGACCGGCCATCTCTTGGGAGCCACTGCGGCCCTGGAAGCGGCGGTCTGCGTCCTGGCCATCGACCGCGGGATGGTCCCGCCCACCATCAACCTGGAGCAGCCTGACCCCGAGTGCGACCTGGACTACGTGCCGCACCAGGCGCGCAAGGTGAAGGTGGATGCGGCCATGTCCAACTCGCTCGCCTTCGGCGGCCACAACTCCATGCTGGTCTTCCGGCGCTACCAGTAACGGCCGGCGCCTACGGGTTGCGGCCCATCTCGCCGCGGAACTCCTTCCGCTGGATCCACCGCGGCAGCTCGTCCGGGCTGATCAGCAGCACGTCCACCGGACCGCCCACGTTCTTGGGCCGGGCCTGGAAACGCATGGTGTCGATGGTGGTCCGGACGGCGTATATGGCGAAGTCGATGGCATCCTGGACGGTCATGGCGTCCCAGAGGATCGGCGGCTTGGGCTGCGCCTGCGTCGGCTGCACCAGGGAGGCGATGATGTCCGGCTGGCCCCCCCAGGTCGCCCCGTAGACCACTTTCTCCGAGTCCGGGGCCACGTTCTGCCGCTGGATCTTGTCCTTCCCCACGTGGCAGAAGAAGACACAGGGTATGCTCTTCTTGCCGGTCCGTTTGAAGCCCGCCACGTGGAAGGCGGAGTCGGCCTGCGGGAAGTCCGCCCTGAGGAAGTCGATCAGCTTGCGCGGGATGGTGGTGACATCGTCCTCATCATCCAGCACCTCCTCCGCGAACCTCTTGATGTGGCTTTCGGTAGTTATCCCGCCCAGCAGGTCCTGCCCCCAGCAGTTGATGCCCACCCTCTGCCGGGCCAGGAGGAAGGTCTTGTAGACGAAATCGGAGCTGACCGTCTCCATCTTGGGCAGCGGCTTCCCGTCCGGGGTCTTGCCCTCGATGGTCACCGACTGCCGGCTGTCCGAGGCCATCACAATCGCCGTCGGAACGTAGACCGTTATGACGAATGACATCTGTCACCTCCAGGACCAGATTCAGTGGCGGAAGAGCAGCCGCCCCAGCACCGTGCTGCGGGCGGAGATGGCCCCCTCGGGGCAGGATTCCTGGCAGCAGAAGCAGCGGAGGCACCGGTCGTAGTTGTGGACCGGAGGCTGCTTCTCGGCGCCCGGGCGCCAGTCCACCGCCTTCGGGTCCACCGGGCACATCCGGATGCACGACCCGCACGCCGTGCACTTCGCCCGGTCGATGTCCGGCCTCTCGCAGGTGCGGTTCTTGATGAAGGTCTTGATCCGGCTCCGGCTGGGATGCTCCTGCGGGGTGCGAATGGCATCGAAGTCGCGGCAGACAAGGGACTCCAGGTCGTCGCCGGCCAGCTCTATGTCATCGGCCCGGTAGTGCCCCAGCCCGGCCTTCTCACCCAGCTGGGCGGTGGGCATCACCCCGGGGTCCACGTTGATGATCCGGCAGGCCGCGGCATCCAGCGCCACCGGGTCGGCCGAGAAGAGGAGGACTCCGAGGTGCCGCACCACCCCGCTCCGGGGCCCGTTGCCTTCCATGGCCATGATCCCATCCATGACGCAGAAGCGGGGCCGGACCAGCGTGTTCAGGTCCACCAGCATGGCGGCGAAGTCGAACGGGTCCGTCAGCGTCACATGGTACCGGCTCTTCAGCAGCCCGGGCACGCAGCCGAACTGGTTCTTGACGGCACCCGTGAGGCGGGTCAGCGGGTGGGTCTTCAGCTTGGGCAGGTTGACCAGTCCATCGGCATCCAGGACGCCGTTGGCGACGACGAAGCTCTTGATCAGCAGCGCGTCGGGGTGGGCGACGGTCCGCCCGCTGTCGAAGTCCGCCAGCTCGATGCCGGCCTCATCCGCAGCCTGCGCCAGCCCGCACCTTCTCATGTGGAGCCCGGCCGGGCCGACGCTGGGAGAGTCGCCATAGCCTACACTCGCCCCGGACTCCTGTAGCAGCCGGCCCACTGCCCGGAAGACGGAGGGGTGGGTGGAGACGCCCTTGTCCGGGCTGGTGCCGTAGAGCACATTCGGCTTGAGGACTATCCTCTCGCCCGGTTTGACCAGGCCG
>CALMBS010000418.1 GCA_937860285.1 uncultured Chloroflexota bacterium | reverse complement strand
GATCGGCCGACTCCAGGGGTCCGGTGGCCGGCAGCCGCCGGCCGAAACTCATCCTGCACGCCGTGTCCACGTCTTCCATGCTGGCGATCCCCTGCTCCACTATGTAGAGCGCTTCGCGCAGCAGGGCGAACTGAAGCCTGTTTCCGATGAACCCGGGCACGTCCTTCTTCAAGACCACCGGCGTCTTGCCGATGCGTATCATGAGCCTCCTGGTGATGCTGATAGTCTCCTCCGAGGTTTCCGGGCTGCCCACGATCTCCACCAGGGGAACCAGCGGGGGAGGATTCCAGAAGTGCGTTACCACCACCCTTTCCGGCCGGCGTGTGCCCGACGCAATCTGGGTGATGCTGAGGCCGGAGGTGTTCGTCGACAGAATGGCAGTGCTGCGGGCGGCCGCGTCGAGCCTGGCGAAGACCTCCCTCTTCAGGTCCAGGCTCTCCGCCACTGACTCCACCACGAAATCCGCATCCCCCACCGACTGCTCGAAATCAGTGCTGCCCCTCACCCTGGAAAGGACCCCGGGGACCTCTCCAGACCCTATCAGCCCGTGCCGCGAGAAGGTCTTCAGGCTGGATTCCAGGCGGCCCAGCCCCCTCTGGATGCTTTCGCCGGTCCGGGCCCACATTGTGACGCTGTAGCCCGCCTGCGCGAAGAGCTGGGCAATGCCCGGGGCCATGCTGCCGGTTCCAAGCACGGCGACGTTCCGGATGTCCTCCAGGTTCATATCAGCGTTTCCTCCCGTATCTGGCGGTCTCCCGGCTTCAAGGTCCTCGCCGGCTGAACTCCAGGGCCATATCCATCGACTGGTCCAGGAATATCCGGGGGTCCATTGCCCTGAGCTCGGGTGAGATGAGGGGCCTGAACTCCATCTGGGCCACCACATCTCTCTCCAAGTCCACTCCTGGTGCGATTTCGACCAGCATCAGCCCCTGAGGGCCAAGCTCGAATACGGCCCTCTCCGTGATGTAGAGGACCCGCTGGCCCCGGCTGACAGCATAGGCTCCGCTGAAGGTGATCTGCCCCACCCGGGGAAGGAACTTCTTGACCTTCCCCTCCTTGACGATCCTCAGTCTGCCGCCTTCGACAGCCACCTCCAGCCCGCCGGTGGTCAGCGTGCCCATGAATATCACCTGCTTGGCGTTCTGCGTGATGTTGATGAACCCGCCTGCCCCGGCGATGCGGGTGCCCAGGTGACTGACGTTTACGTTGCCTTCGCGGTCGGCCTGGCCCAGGCCCAGGAATGCCCGGTCGATGCCGCCGCCATCGTAGTAGTCGAACTGGTAGGCCTGGTCCAGAATGGCGTCCGGGTTGAAGGAGCATCCGAAGCTGAGTCCTCCGGCCGGGACGCCGCCGACCGGTCCCGCCTCGACAGTGAGGTTGAGGAGGCCGCAGATGTTCTCCTCGTTGGCCACGTTGGCGACCCCCTCAGGCATGCCAATGCCGAGATTGACCAGCGCCTTCGGGAAGAGCTCCATGGCGGCCCGCCGGGCGGCTATCTTGCGTTCGTTGAGGGGAAGCGGCGGAATGGACGCCAGCGGCAGCCTGACCTCGCCCGAGTAGGCCGGACTGTAGAAGGTATCGAAGGTCTGCCAGTGGTTTTCCGCCCTGGCCGGTACCACGGCATCAACGAAGATGCCGGGCACCACCACGTCTCTGCAGGGCAGACTCCTGGCGGCCGCGATCCTCTCTACCTGGGCTATGGTGATGCCGCCGGAGTTCTTGGCCGCCTGGGCCACGGACAGGGCCTCCAGCCTGAGCGCCTCTTTCTCGTAGCTGACGTTGCCCAGCTCGTCGGCCGTGGTGCCGCGAATCAGAGCCACATGGACGGGGAAAGCGTGGTACAGCAACTGCTCCCTGCCCCTGACGGTGATCACCTCGACCAGGTCTTCGGTGGCAGACCGGCTCAACCGGCCTCCGTCAAGGCGGGGATCGACGAAGGTCCTCAGACCCACGTGGCTCATCAGCCCGGGCCGGCCGCCGGCGATGGCTCTATAGAGCTGGCAAATCACACCCTGGGGGAAGCAGTAGGCCTCGATCTTGTTGTCAATGGCCATTTGCCCCAGCTTCGGCGCCAGGTTCCAGTGACCGCCGATCACCCTCTTGACCAACCCTTCGTGGGCCAGGTGATTCATACCCCGGTCTTTTCCGTCCCCCTGTCCGGCGGCGTAAACGACCGTCAGACGGCGAGGCCTGCCCTCACCCAGAAAGACCTTCTCCACGGCGGCCGTGATCTCTTCAGGGTGGCCCACGCCGACGAAGCCGCATATGGCCACCGTGTCCCCGTCCTTTATGAGTCCAACGGCTTCTTCAGCCGTGATGATGGGTTTGTTCATTTCCCACGAATCCTCTTGCCATCCTCCAGGGAGATGCCGCCAACCGGCATCTCCCCGTCCTCATCCATCGAATGCCGCCCGGTCCACCGGGCGGGCCGGTCAATACTTGCTGGGCTTCTCGGACAGGCCCATGATCTGCCGGGCCTGCTTCGGCGTGGCTATCTCCCGGCCCATGTCGCGGGCCATGCGGACCACCCTCTCCACGAGCTGGGCGTTGTTCTTGCACAGCTCACCCTTCTTGTAGAGGATGGTGTCCTCCATCCCGGTCCGGACGTTGATGCCCATCAGGATGCCCAGGGCGCACATGATGGGGCTGAACAGGCCCACGCCCAGCACGCTGTAGACGCCCTCCTTGGGGCCGTGCTCCACCAGGTGGGTCACCTCTTTGATCGTGGCCCGGGCCCCGCTGCTGTAGCCCATTACGGCCTGGAGCAGGTACGGGGGCTTTATGAGTTTCTGTTCAATGAGGTTGTTCACCAGGTCGTAATCGCCGGTAGACCAGAGCTCCATCTCCGGTTTGATGTTGTGCTCGAGCATGGCCTTGGCGAACTTCTCGGTCTCTGCGTAGGACACGCCCTGCACCGCTTCGAAGGCCACATCCTTTTCGCGCGTGCCGGTAAGGGGCGGAAGGCGCTTCTTCAGGGTAAAACGGGTAACCGTCCGGCCCATGTCGAGACTGCAGGTTTCGGGGTTGGCCAGCACGGGCGCCATGCGGTTCTCGTCCGTGGGTTCCATGCCGAGACCGCCGCCTGT
>CALMBS010000417.1 GCA_937860285.1 uncultured Chloroflexota bacterium | reverse complement strand
GAGGTATAGGCAGATGGATTTTTCTCTCAGCGCCGAACAAGAGATACTGAAGAAGGAAATGCGCCATTTCCTGGAAACAGAGTGTCCCAAGGCGACGGTCAAGAAGCTCGAGGCCAGCGAGATCGGGTATTCGCCCGAGATGTGGAAGAAGATGGCCGAACTAGGCTGGCTGGGGTTGATACTCCCGGAGGCATATGGTGGGGTGGGCGGAAGCCTGCTGGACCTGGCGGTGCTGCTGGAGGAGGTGGGGCGGGCCACTGCGCCGGGCCCGATCTTCAGCACGGTGGTCATGGGGGTGCTGCCTTTGCTGGCAGCCGGCTCCGATGAGCAGAAGAGGCGCCTGCTGACCGGCGTAGCCAAGGGAGAAGTCCTGCTCACCATGGCCGTGGCCGAGCCGGAAACCGACGGTCAGCCGCGGCACATCTCCACCCGCGCCTCGCGGCGCAAGGACGGCTCGCTGGCCGTCACCGGCACCAAGCTGTTCGTGCAGAATGCCCATACCGCCGACTACCTGCTGGTGGTGGCCCGGACGGGCCGGGCCGACGATGCCGGATCAGGCATAAGCATTCTCATCATAGACCGGAAGGCGGCCGGAGTAGGGCTGACCCCGCTCATCACTATCGCCGCCGACCGGCAGTACGAGGTGGCCCTGGACAAGGTCCCCTGCGCCGCCGGCGAATTGCTGGGCGGCCTTGACCTGGGCTGGCCGGTGGTGCAGAGCACGCTGCTCAAGGCCACCGCCCTGCAGTGCGCCGAGATGGTGGGCGTGGCCCACAAGGCCCTGGAGCTGACGGCGGCCTACTCCGCCACCAGGATGCAGTTCGAGCGCCCCATAGGCAGCTTCCAGGCGGTGCAGCACCGCCTGGCGGACATGCTCACGGACGTGGAGAGCTCCCGCTGGCTGAGCTACCAGGCCATCTGGCGCCTGGACCAGGGGCTGCCGGCGGAGAAGGAAGTGTCCATGGCCAAGGCCTGGACCAGCGACGCCTGCCAGCGCGTGGTGTCGGGGGCCCACCACATACACGGCGGAGTAGGGTTTGACGTGGACTATGATCTCCATTACCATTTCCGGTGGTCCAAGGCGATGGAGCTGAACTTCGGTCCGGCACCCGTGCACCGGGGCCTGGCGGAAGCTGCGATAATCGAGGATCTCCTTACGGCTTGACCGGGGGGGCTATCAGCATCTCTAGAGGGGTACCGACTGCCGTATTCTGCGCCAGGGTCCGGCGATCCGCCCTGCCTGGCCCGGTGCCGCAGATGAGGTTGAACAAAGCAGAAGGAGGCTTGTATGAGTGAACGAGTGGGGATTGTGGCGGTGGCCCAGACCAAATACAGTGCTGACAGGGCCGATGTCAACGAGGGCGAGCTGGTATATGAGGCCGTCAAGCAGGTGCTGCAGGAGACCGGCTTGAAGTTCGCCAAGGATGTCACCGGCGGCGACGCCTTGAACTTCGGCATCGATGCCAGCGTGACCTGCTCCCAGGACCACTGGGACGGCCGCACCATTTCGAACTGCAACGTGATGAGCTACGTCGGCGGCCACCACAGCGACGAGGACAAGGTGGCGGAGGACTCGCTGAACGCGGTCTTCACCGCCTGTGCCCGGATAATGTCCGGGCATCAGGACGTGGTCCTGGTGGCCACGCACTGCAAGGAGTCCCAGGCCGACAAGTGGGGCATCGAGAACACCGCCCTGGACCCGGTGTTCCTGCGGGTGCTGGGGCTCGACTTCCTGAGCGGCGCGGCCATGCAGGCCCGGCGCTACATGTACAAGTACGGCATTACTGCGGAGCAGTGCGCCAGGGTGGTGGTCAAGAACCGGGCCAACGGCCTGAAGAACCCTCTGGGGCAGGGGACGCCCGCGGTCACGGTGGCGGACGTCCTGGGATCGCAGGTGTTGGCCTCTCCCATCCGGCAGCTGGACATGAAGCCGGCTTCGGACGGCGCCTGCGCCATGATCCTGGCCACCGAGAAGAAGGCCAAGAAGCTCTGCGCCAGGCCGATCTGGATCAAGGGCGTGTCGAACTGCTACGAGACGCACTACCTGGGAGACCGCGACCTGGCGGAGTGCGACGCCCTGGTCAAGGCGGCCAAGAAGGCCTACAGCATGGCGGGCATCACCGATCCCGACAGGCAGCTGAGCCTGGCGGAGATCTCCGAGGAGTACTCCTACCAGGAGCTGCTGTGGATGGAGGGGTTGGGGCTGTGCGGCCGGGGAGAAGCCGGCCGGCTCATCGAGAGCGGCACTACCCAGCTGGGCGGAAAGCTCCCGGTCAATCCTTCGGGCGGCATGCTGGCGGGGAACCCCACCGTGGTGGCCGGCATGGCGCGCATCGCCGAGGGGGTGCTGCAGCTGCGGGGCGAGGCGGGCGAACGGCAGGTGCGCGGGGCCAAGACGGCCCTGGCCCACGGTTTCACCGGCGTCTGCGGAGCGCTGCAGGGCGTCATGATTCTGGGGAAGGCTTAGCTGGAGGTAGAGTCATGGGTAATAGAGTGGCAATTGTCGGAATCGGCCAGACCTTTCACAAGAGCAACCGCAAGGACGTCACGCTGCAGGAGATGGTGGGCGAGGCCGTCCGGGCGGCGCTTCTCGATGCGCAGATGAAGACCCAGGACGTCGAGGCCGTCTTCACGGCGAACATGGAGACGTTCGAGAACATCTTCCTCCCGGATGCGATGATGGCCGATGAAACGGCGGCCTTCATGAAGCCGGGCCTGAAGGTGGCCACCGGCGGTACGGCCGGTGCGTCGGTGGTGGAGGAGGGATTCCACTTCGTGGCCTCGGGGCTCTTCGATACGGCCCTGGTGATCGGGTTTGAGAAGCAGGACTGCGGCGACACCACGGCGGCCATCACCGGTGCGGTGACGCCGGTGTGGGGCAAAGGTGTGGCGACGGGCGCCATCGGCGAGTTCGCCAAGCAGGCCCTGACCTATATGCAGAAGACGGGCGCCAAGGAGGAGCACGCGGCCATGGTCCGCCTGAAGGCGGACAAGGGGGCCTGCCGCAATCCCTACGCCCATCTGCGGCTGGGGCTCAAGAGCATCAAGGAGGTGCTGGACTCGGGGTACCTGGTCTGGCCGCTCAAGTTCCTGGAGTTCTGCCCCCAGTCCTCCGGGGCCTGTGCGTTGATATTCGCCTCGGAGCAGAAGGCCAGGAAGATCACCAGGAAGCCGGTCTGGATAGCGGACCTGGTCACGGTGCACCAGGAGCCTTTCCGGGCGGGGTCCTTCGGCGATCCTACCGGCAAGGAGGAGTACAGCCAGGACATCGCCGTGGACCGGCTCTACAAGAGAAACGGCATTACCAACCCCATCAGGGACATCTGCATGGCCGAGATCTATGAGCCCTCCAACTGGGAGGAGATGAGCCACTACGAGCACTACCACTTCTGCCCCAGGAACGAGGGGTGGAAGATGGTGGAGAAGGGCATGACCGAGATGGAAGGAGAGTTTCCGGTGAACCCCTCGGGCGGCGTCATTGCCACCAACCCCATCGGGGCCACGCCCACCATCCGGGTGGCGGAGGCGGCGCTGCAGGTCCGTGGCGACGCCGGCGAGCACCAGGTAACGCGGGACGTTCATACCGCCATGGCTACCGCCCTGGGCGGGCCGAACTGGACCGTGGCCACGCTGCTCAGAAGGTCGCTGTAGGAGGAGAAGAATGACGACGGAGAAGGCTGAGAAGAAGCCGGAGCTGATCAAGGTTGATATTGCCCGGCCGAGGACCTACAAGTGGTCCAGCGGCAAGTACCTGGGAAGGGTCTACAAGGAGGCCCTGGAGAACAAGAAGCTGGTGGCCAACCGCTGCCCCAAGTGCAAGGAGCTCATCTGGCAGCCGGCGGCCGTGTGCGGCCGGTGCAACGTTGAGGCCGGCGAGGACTGGGTGGTGATGAGCGACAAGGGCACGGTGGTGCAGTATACGTACCTCGTCTTTCCGCTGTGGGACCCCCACTATGGGGACCGGCTGGCCAATCCCTACCCCACGGCTACCATCAAGCTGGACGACGACGGGGTGTTCCTGGTGCACTTCCTGGAGGAAAGGGACCCGGAGAAGCTGAAGAACGTGAAGCGGGTGCAGGCGGTGTGGAAGGAAGAGGGCCGGGGCCGGGGCCTCGGCGACATCCTGTACTTCAGGACCATTGACGAGTAGGAGGACGAGAGATGGCTGAGATCATGCAAGACCGAGTGGAGAAACTGAAGGACCTGGATGTCTTCGTCTATCATGGCAAGATATTCATCCCCAACACCTACACTGCCGGCCTCACCGGCAGCCGCTTCCTCATCGAGCTCCGGGACAACAAGAGGATCATGGCCACACGGTGCCAGGCCTGCGAGCAGGTGTACGTGCCGGCGCGGTCGGTATGCAAGTACTGCTACGGGCAGCTCACGGAGTGGGTGCCGGTCAGTGACGTTGGCACCGTGGAGACCTACACCGTCGACGGGCACAGCAACGGCGTGCAGCCGATGGACCCGCCCATAATCTACGGCATCATCAAGCTGGACGGGGCCACGACGGGGCTGGTCCACATGATCAGCGGGGTCGACTTCGAGAAGCTGGCCATCGGTATGAGGGTCAAGGCGGTGTTCGCCGAGAAGAGGGTCGGCAGCATCCTGGACATCAAGTACTTCGCGCCGCTGGCGTAGGGCCCCGGGGGCTTCCCGCCAGGCAATGAACGAGGAATCGGCGAACTGACAATGGCATCCGCGCCCGGCCTTCGGACCGGGCGCTGGCCCTTTGACCCTGGAGATAGAGAGGACAAAAACAGAGGAGGAGATCATGGCTGAACAGCTGAGCATCACCACCAAGAACTGCACGGTCGAGAAGGAAGGCCATGTCCTGATCGTCACCCTCAACCGGCCGGAGGCCAAGAATGCGCTCAGCCCCCCCATGCTGATCGGCATGTACAAGGCCTGGCGGCTCCTGGACCAGGACCCCGATCTCTACTGCGCCGTCCTGACCGGGAAGGGGGACACCTTCTGCGCCGGCATGGACCTCAAGGCCGGGCCGGAGCCCACTGACGATGTGGAGGAGATTCAGAAGCTGATGCAGTCCGTGCCCAACCTGCACTGGCAGGCGCTGCTGCGGGAGAACCTCCCCTCCAAGCCGATCATTCTGGCCGTGGAGGGCTTCGCGGTGGCCGGCGGCACGGAGATCCTGATGGGGACCGACATGCGGGTCGGGTCCGAGGACTCCAAGTTCGGGGTGACCGAGGTCATCCGCGGCCTCTACCCCATGGCCGGTTCGGCCTTCCGGCTTCCCCGCCAGATCCCCTACTGCTTCGCGGCCGAGATCGTGCTGCTGGGCCGCCACCTCACTGCCCGGGAGGCGCTGCAGTTCGGGCTGATCAACCGGGTGGTGCCCAAGGGCAAGGCCCTGGAAGAGGCCCTCAAGATGGCCCAGCAGCTCTGTGAGAACGCCCCCCTGTCCATAGTGGCCATCACCCGCACCCTGCGTGAGATCGACGCCTCGCTGCCGCTGGCGGAGGCATACAAGAAGAATGATGAGCTCGGGATTCCCATCTTCGCCACCGAGGACTCCCGGGAGGGCATGAAGGCCTTCAAGGAGAAGCGGAAGCCGGTCTGGAAGGGACGCTGATGCGGTCCCGCAGTTCTGGCACGATTATCGGCCAGGCTGATTAGCGTTCGGTGAACTGAGGCAGAATAGAGGCCCTTGTGCGGTGGGAATCACCCTCGCACAAGGGCCCTGTTTCCCTGGGGACCATCGTCCCGGATGCGGGACGATTCTAGTTGGGCCAGAAGAACATGACCCGGACCCGGTAGGGCTCGGTTTGTTCCACCAGCACGCGGCTTTCCGCCTTCTCCAGGCCTATGTCCGTGTGCATGTGATCAGTGAATATATGCAGAAACACGCTGAAAATCGTGTCGCAGTTGATCCCGCAGTGGTTACAGTAGTAGGTCTGCATCCGTTCCATTGCTCTCCCTCACACTCTCTCTGACGGGCGCGCTGTGCGCGCGCCGTCCCCGGCCGGTCTAGTTGACCAGCGCCCCCTTGGCTCCTATGTTCGCCAGTGCCTCTGCTGCGGCCTTCCGGACATGCACCGACCGGTCGCTGGTGGCCTGCTTCAGCAGCTCGATGGCTTTGGCGTTGCGTATCCGTCCCAGTGCCCAGACGACCTCTTCTCTGACATCTTCCTCTTCGTCCTTCAGGGCCTTGACCAGGGGCTCGACCGCCCTCACATCCCGGAGCCTGCCCAGCGCCCAGGCGGCCTCTTCTCTGACGTCCTTGTCCGTGTCGAAGAGGGCCCTGATCAGGGGATCCACCGCCCGGGCGTCGCCGATCTTCCCCAGGGCCCAGGCCACCTCTTCGCGAACGTCCTCGTCGTCGTCCTCCTCCAGCAGCTCAATCAGGGGCTCGACGGCGCGGGGGTCCCCCATGGCGCCCAGGGCTGAGGCGGCTTCCTGGCGGACGTAGCAGTCCTCGTCACAGAGGGCTCTGACCAGAGCACCCACGCTTCTGATATCTCCTGCAACATCGCTTACCATCTTCGTCCTCCTCCTCTTGCTCGCACTGGTGGGGGAAACCAGTTCCTCTTAGGCTGAGGCCTGCCAACCCTGTCTTCTTCAGCCAACAAGTATGATGTTGATCTGTCACACCTGTGTCTCTGGCTGAGGGCCCGGTCTCTCAAAAAGCTCACTCGTGGCACGAGGGAAATGGGGGAGGAGGCGGCTGGGGAGAGCCGCCGTGAGGGTCCACAACGACGGGGGCTGCCGGCAATGCTGAGGGAAATGGTCTCCCTGGGGAGCCGATCTGTGCGGCCTCATGGGGAGGGCCGGGGGACCTATGAAGGTGATGGGCCCTGGACCGGCGTCAGTCGGAGAAGACGTGCAGATAGGTGTCAGCGTCCAGCCTGAGCGAGCGCTCGCTGCGGCGTTCACCTGACCACAGGTCCCACAGCTGGCTGAACCACTGCTGCGGGGCCAGCTCGCCGGACGCCATCACCGTCTCCGCCCGGCGCATCTGCTCACTCCTCTCGTGGTTGAAGTGCCGCGTCCTGCCGCACCAGCGGCCGGCCCAGTTGTCGCTCTCCGGGATATCCTCCACCCAGTAGTGGCCTCGGTGCGGCGAAAGCCTGCAGTTCCCATCCATCGGAGCCTCCCATCCACCCATGACAGGCTTGAATGTGAAAGGTGCGCGTAAACCAGAAGTCTAGGCTGGAGGGATAGGACTGTCAATCATTGCGTTGGCACCTCTCCAACGATGGGCGAATGCCACCGTTGAACGGCTGGAGGAGTGAAGAGGAACGAGGGATTCGGTTTAGGATGCCGGGCCAGGATTCGAACCTGGGTCTCAGTGCGCAAAACACTGCATGCTA
>CALMBS010000416.1 GCA_937860285.1 uncultured Chloroflexota bacterium | reverse complement strand
ATGGTGACCTCTATGATGACGTTCATCACCAACACCCTCGGCGAGCCCGCGCTCCAGGGCATCCTGGCCACCGTTAACGCCAGGGATCTCCCGGCCAGACACGGCCTGCTGCCCTCGGACCGGGTCCCCGAGAAGGTCTGCCACGATCTCCTGGTCGGGGCCGGCAAGGCCCTGGCCGCCACGCCCGGTTCCAGGAAGCCGAGAGAGTACTTCTTCGAGATGGGCCGATTCCTGGCCAAGGACATGATCAACAAGTACTACAGATCGCTGATAAGCATCTTCGATATCAAGTTCATGCTGACCAAGAGCCCTCACATCTGGAGTCTGGTCCACTCCCACGGGGTGGTCAAGATCGAGCCCGTGGGCAACAACGGGGTGAATGTCTACATCATCGATTACCCGTTGCCGTGCAAGGAGTTCTGCTACATGATGCGGGGCTACATCTGGGCTGTGGGTGAGCTCACCAAGGCCGAGGTCCTCGGCCTGGAGGAGCAGGAGTGCGTCACGGAAGGCGCCAGGTGCTGCAAGTTCTTCGGGCAATGGAAGGCAAAGTGATCGTCAGGTTCCCGACCACACGGAACGCGCGCCTGAACCAGCGTGCAGACAGGACTGCAACGCCGCTACCGGGCGCTGCCGGGATGATGAGCGAATGCTCTGCGCCGCTAGAACTGGATGCTGATTGACTGGGGGAAGCAGCTGCTGTCAAGGGCGACAGTAACCGCGGCGATGATGGCCAGTACCACGAGCGGCAGGGCGGCTTTGAGCAGTCTCCGAAGCATATCCCCCTCCTTGTAGCCCGCCATGATACCCGACAGCCGCCGCCGTTGTCAAACCAAGTATTGGCGGGGTTCTAGGCCTTCCCGCGCTTGGCATCCTCCTTCAGCAGCCACTCCTTGCCCTCCTCCAGCGTGTTGCAGAAGTGGACGTTCAGGCGCATGCCCTTGGCGATGAGCTCCGCCGTTGACCTCTGGATCGGCGTCATGCCCACGAAGACGGCGCGGCTGTTGGGATCGGCCTGGCCGCCGCCCGAGGATTCCTTGGCCTTGCGCAGTATGGCGGGAGTGATGGCGATGTCCGTACCATCGATGAGCGTGAGGTGGAGGTCCCGGTTCTTGGGGATGGCCTGTTTCATCTCCTCCCAGGCCTCTATGGCCTGCTGCTCGTTCACCCCCCTAGCGTTCATGAAGAGCATCTCCTTGCCCTTGTAGGTTATGCGGCTGACGTATTTGCCCATCTTCGCCTCCCTGTCTTCCCTGGCGACAGTATAGCAGCCAGCGCAATCTCGCCCATGATACTCATGGTTGACGGTCACTGTTGCCAAGCCAGTGTATACTCGTGGGCGACAGGGATGCCGGGGCATCGCAGTACGGTAGCCGGGCCGGAGGAGTGAAAGTGAGTGTCGACTCGAGAGTGAAGTGGATAGAACACAACGGGAAACGGATACTCTATGCGGACTTCAGCGGTCTCCAGGGTCAGCCGGGCATGGATGTCCTGGAACGGGTGGCCAGGGACGCCGCGGCTTCGCCGGAGAAGGTCCTGATTCTGTACAACTTCCAGGATGCTGCGGCCAACCGCGCCTGGATGAGCCGCGTCAAGCAGCTGGGCAAGGAGGTCTTCGATGCCAAGGTGGAGAAGGCCGCCGCGCTGGGTGTCAGTGGCATCAAGGTCATCCTCCTCGAGTCGTACGAGAAGTTCACCGGCCGCACTCTGAAGACCTTCAAGACGGAGGCTGAGGCGCTGGAATGGCTGACCCGGGCCTGATCCCCCATCGGCGGCGCGGTGGACGGCAGACTAGCCCTTGTGGCGCTTGTCGTCGTCCCTGACCAGCCAGTCCCTGGCCTCCTGCTGTGTACCGCAGAAATGGACGGTCAGGCGCATCCCCTTGGCGATCAGCTGGGCTGTTGACTTCTGCAGCCCGCTGAGGCCCACGAACGCGATGCGGTTGGCCGGGTTCTGTTTCATGGCCGTGGCGGCCTCCTTGGCCTTGCTCACCGACTCCGGCGCCATGGTGATGTTCGTGGAGTCCACCAGGATGAGGCAGACGCCCTTCTCGCTCTGGAGCTCCTGCTTCATCTCGGCCCAGGCGGCGATGCCGTCCTCTTCGCCCATCCCGGCGGTGTCCATGAAGAGTATCTGCTTGCCCTGGTGAGTTATGCGCGTCACGTACTTGCCCACGTCTCCCTCCTTGTGTCTGCCCTGGCGTAAGTATAGCAGCCGGCTCAACTGGTTTGACTTGGCCTCGACGCTCCCGATCCCGGACCAGGTTGCGCGGGCTGGTATAATATCGCGAAAGAATGGACCCAGGTATTTTCAGGGGGAGACAGAAAAGGGGGGAGCCGGATGGCAAAATATGCGCAGTTCACAACGCACAAAGGGAAGCGGATACTGTACGTCAACTGTGCCGGGCTGTCCGAAGCGGAATGCGTGACGGCGTTCGAGGAGATGAAGCAGGCCCTGGTTCAAGAGGGCACCGGAGTCCTGGTGCTGGCTGACGTGACCCACGTGAAGATGACCAAGGCCGTGGTCGACAAGGCCAAGGAGACGGTCGACGCCACCAAGTCCATAGGCATCAAGGACAAGCCCAATGCCATCGTCGGTCTGACGGGGCTGCAGAAGGCGGTGGTGCAGCTGTTCGGCAGCAAGAAGATGGGCTTCGTGGACACTGTTGAGCAGGGCAAGGAGTGGCTGGTGGCGGAGGACGACAGGCTCCAGAAGCGCTAGAACGCCCTGTGCCAGACTCGGCCTGACACAGGGCGAACAACGGTTCTGGAATGAAGCGCTACCTGTCTACTTGTACCGGGCGCCGCCGTGTGACTCGATCATGGCCAGTCGCTCCGAGTTCCACCTCTCAATCCTGGACTCCTCGAGTTTGGCTTTCCTCTGTTTCGCCCAGTCCCAGGCGGCATACCCAATGCCCTTGAGGTGTTCCCTTACGTCTCCCAGGCTGTCGCGATAGGCTATTGTCTTGGGCACGCTTGCGGTGGTCATTGCGCTCCTCCGTACAGATTGTCCTAATATCCAGTATCACCAACATAATCATGGCACAAAACGGGTCGATATCCTATCGGGTTGAATACGCAGACTGACCGCCG
>CALMBS010000415.1 GCA_937860285.1 uncultured Chloroflexota bacterium | reverse complement strand
TTTCTGAGCTGCGGGCCGAGACGGAGCTCTTCCTCAAACAGGCGGGCTACGAGCTCAAGCCCCGGCGGTTCATCGGCCTGGTCGAGCCCGACTTCCGCGCCAAGCGCAAGGCGGGCAACAGCGTCCTGGAGATCGCCGGGATGGTCCGGGAGGATATGGAGCAGGCCCTGGACGCCCTGGTCCAGCTGGCTGCCGTCAAAGCGGCCAACCGTGACATCGAGTGCGTTCTGGTCCTGCCGCCCATCAACGAGTACGTGTTGATCGAGTGGCTGACCGAGGAGAAGGGCCGCTGGTACTTCGGGACCAAGGACAGCCGGCTCATGATCTGGTTCTGCAATCCCGACAATCACACGATCATCTGTATCGTCGGATCGGCCGCCGACAGGGAGATGGCCAGGCACTTCTACATGAGCCAGATGAGCTTCGACGAGTACATATCCGCCAGGCACCAGGACTTCATCAGGGACCGCCTCCTGGCGGAGGAGGAAGAGGACTAGGCCCCCGGGGGGCCGCCTCGTCGGGCCCAACAAGCGTCATCATCCAGGGAAGGAGGCAGAGAATGGCCAAGCCGCTGGAAGGCAAGAGTGCAGTAGTCACTGGCGCCGGCCGGGGCATCGGGAGAGCCGTGTCCCTGGAGTTGGCCAAACATGGCGCCAGCGTCCTGGTGAGCGACCTCGGCGGCAGCAAGTCCGGCGAGGGTGCGGACGCCGGCCCGGCACAGCAGGTGGTGGCGGAGATCAAGAAGGCCGGCGGCACGGCCATCGCCAATGGTGAGAACGTCACCGATTTTGCGGCGGCGGAGCGCATCGTCAGGGCCTGCGTGGACAGCTTCGGCAAGATCGACATACTGGTCAACTGCGCCGGTATCCTCCGCGACCGCATGACCTTCAACATGACCGAGCAGGAGTGGGACGCCGTCATCGCCGTCCACCTGAAGGGCATGTTCAACATGTGCCGCCATGCATCCAGGCTCATGCGAGAGCAGAAATGGGGCCGGATCGTCAGCACTACGTCCGACGCGTGGAGAGGCGCCCCGGGGCAGGGCAACTACAGCGCGGCCAAGGGCGGCATCGTCAGCCTCACGTACACGCTGGCAGCCGAGCTGGGCAAGTACAACGTCACCGTGAATGCCATCGCCCCCGTGGCGGCCACCAGGCTGACCATGGACGACGAGGTGAAGGCCAGGTTCACCCGCGCCTTTGAGTCCGGCATGATGACCAGGGACCAGTACGACCAGGTCATGAACATGCCCGGGCCGGAGTACGTGTCACCGATAGTGGCGTACCTCTGCACCGAAGAGGGCAAGGTATTCAACGGCAAGGTCTTCGGCGTCCAGGGCGGCCGCGTGGCAGTGTATTCCAGGCCGTTCGAGATCGCGGGACTGTACCGGAACGTCAAGGCGGAGGGGCCGTGGACCGTGGACGATTTGTCCAGACTGGCGCCCACCCTGGCGGCGGTCCCCTTGAACATAATGGGGTAGGGAGAGCTACTGGGAGTGCTTTCAGCGCGGCGCGCCCGTGACTCAGGTCACGGTGCGCCGACGGGAGATAGTGCCAACCTGTGATTGGCGTCAGGCGCATTCGGGTCAAAGCTTAAGGAGGTCAAAGTGAGCGAAGCAGAGACTGCAGGGGTGAAGATACCCAAGGGCAGGGAGTACCAGTTCCCCACCGATCCGGACCATCTGTGGGACGGACTGAGCAATATCGGTCTGGGGATCCGATGGGTGGCCGAGGTCAAGAAGGCCGACATGCAGGTCGAGCTTTCGGGGCCCAAGTGGGAGTACAAGAGCTACACCATACTGGAGGTCATCGAGGAGCCGGGCATCGTCCGGGACGGGGTAATGACCCTCATCGGCCCGGACATCCACGAGGTCGAGCCCGGCAGCTCGTTCCCGTCATGCTGGGACATCAGGGTCTATGGCAAAGGGATAACACAGAGGCACCGCGAGTACATCGAGCGCCAGATGTCGATGTCGCTGCACGGCATCGAAGGCTACATGGCCTTCGGCTCGTTCGCGGCCCCCTGGATGCGCTTCAGCAAGGCCGTCACGGGGCGCCTGACCTTCCCCAAGCTGTGCCAGATCATCTACGCCTTCATCAAGACGGTCATCCCTCAGGTTGAGGCCATGGACTTCCGCTGGATCATCGCCTCCGAGGAGGTCGGCGGCATGAAGCTGGTCGAGCCCCTCTACAAGGTGGGGGTGCAGAGGCTGAAGGCCCAGGAGCTGTCGTCATCGCTCGAAGACTCCGATGTGGATCTCTTCTATGGCTGCACCATCTGCAAGTCCCTGGCGCCGAATCACGTCTGCGTGATTACCCCGAGCCAGATACCCTACTGCGGCATCCTCTCGTACAACGGCGCGCAGGTGACCATTGAGCTCGACCCGGAAGGGTACATATTCCGCATGCCCAAGGGCGAGTGCAAGAACGAGGTGATGGGCAGCTACGTTGGCGTGGACGAGGCCGTCTATGAGAGGTCGAACCACCAGATCAAGCACTGCAACGTGTTCAGCTGCATCAAGTACCCCACCACCAACTGCGGCTGCTTCGAGGGAGCGGCGTTCTACATCCCGGAGGTCGACGGCATTGGCGTCTCGGTGAGACGGTATGCCGGCCTCACGCCCCTGGGGATCAAGTTCTCCCGGCTCGCCGGCACCATATCCGGGGGTTCGCAGAACCATGGCAACAAGGGTGTGTCCGTGCGCTCCATGCAGAGCAAGACCTTCCTCAAGGGTGACGGGGGCTGGAACCGGATAGTCTGGATGCCGGCCGACCTCAAGAAGGAGGTCGCCGAGTTCATCCCGGAGGAGATCTACGACAAGATAGCCACGGAGCAGGATGCCATCGATCCCAAGGACCTTAAGGAGTTCCTCAAGAAGAAGAACCACCCTGTGGTGGAGAAATACTGGAAGAACGGAGAGCCCGTGCCGCTGAAGGTGCCGCCTCCGGGCGGGGCCTGGCCGGACTAACCGACCGAGGTGAATGATGACTGAAGAACTGTGTGGCGTGTGCAAGAAGAAGCCGGCGGAGCAGAAGTGCAACGTCTGCGGAGTCCCACTCTGCGCCGAGTGTGTGAAAGAAGTGGCCGTGGAGAACCCGGGCCAGAGGGTGCTGGGGGTACTGACCAGCCCCTTGAAGTCCGGCATGAAGAAGCAGAAGGTCTGCGAGACATGCATGAAGGAAGTGGACTTCGTTGACTAGCCGCGACACGGGTCGGCAAACGGCTGCAGACGGCGCCGGGTCTGGTTGAGACTTCGGGAGGTCCTGGCATCTCCGGGTGCCGGGACCTCTGTTCGTCTACAGCCGGCAGAGCCGGCCCGACTGATCGAATATTCAGGAGGAGAGAGCTGTGAAGGATAAGGAAGCCAGGATCGCAAACGTTGGATCTTTGAAGGTCCCCATCACTGATGTGGTGCGTGACGTGCGGGGCCACGAAGATGAAATCATGGAGATAGTGGAGAATGACTTCGTCGAAGGGCGGCACAGCAACTTCGGCGGATGGATACACCAGCTGCCTGACGCCGCGGACGTCGCGGAGCTGGACCGCGGTCTGCTGTCGCGGTGCGAACCGCTGTACACCCAGCCGAAAGGCACCTGCACCGACTGCGAGATCGGGCCCTGCGACCTCAAGAAGGCGGCGGGCAAGTGCGGCCTGGCCATGGAGTCCTACCAGGGGCGCCTCAGCCTGCGAAAGGCCTGCCGCGGCCTGATGACACAGGTGGTGGCCAGCCGGCAGCTCCTGACCTACGCCTTGAAGCTCCATCCGGAGGACACCAAGGTCAGCATGGGCGAGATCCTCAATATCCAGGACCATGCGCCCACCATCACCGTCCTGGCGGGCATACAGATCAAGACCCTCAAGGATGTGGCCCGCGCCCAGGCCTACGCCGAGGCGCAGCTCTCCAAGCTTTTCCAGGCCAGCTACCAGGGCACCGGTTCCCCCATGGACTTCGAGAGCATGGTCCTGCATGCCGGCTCAGTTCTGATGCTGGCCATGGGCGTGGCGGAGATGCTGAAGATCTCCTGCTACGGCTTCGTCAGCGCGGCCAACGAGGAGCTGGAGACCATCGAGCAGTTCCCGCCAGCCACACTGGCCGCCGGGTGGGCTTCGGTGGAAGCCGGGAAGCCGGTGATGGCCTTCGTCGGCGATGACTTCCTGCCGGCCTGGTGCGCCATCAACTACCTCAAGCAGAACGAGCTGACAGAGAAGATCGAGGTCTGCGGCATGGGCTCGGCCGGCGACGACATCGTCCGGTTCTACGACCGCGGCCGCATCGTGGCCCCCATGGTCCGATCGACCAAGGCTGTCCGCAACGGCGTCTTCGATGTGCTGGTGGTGAGCCCCGGATGCACCCCGCTGGACCTCCTCTCCGAGGCGGCCCGCGTGGGCACCAAGGTCATCTGGGTAGGCGCCAACGGCGTCGACGGCCTGGCGGACAGCACGGACGTGGCCACGGACAAGATTGTGAGCGCGCTCCTGGGCGGTGCGAAAGCGGCCTGGATCAGGGATGTGGAGAAGGCCGGAGAGGCGGCCGTAAAGGTAGCGCAGGGTCTGAAGAGGACCGGCAGCCACATCATCTCGGATGCCGAAGCCGCGAAGCAGTGTCAGGGACACAAGGCGGACTGCGACCTCTGCTCCAGCGTCTGCCCGCTGAGCCTGCCGGTGGCCAAGGCCGTAAGGCAGCTGGCCGGCGGCGACTGGAAGGGGTTCGCCGAGGTGGAGCGAGGCTGCAACTTCTGCGGCCGGTGCGACGAGGTCTGCCCCAGCAAGGTCCAGCTGCGGGACATCATCGTTTCCGCCGAGAGGAAGCAGGCGGCCCAGGACAAGTACCTCATGAGACGGGGACGGGGCCCCTTCTCCATCACCGAGCTGCTGCAGTCGGCCTTCGCCGTGGGCTGGGGCAGCATCCCGGCCATGGTCACCATGTACGCCTGCGGCGACGCCCACAAGGACGACATAGCCTGGATCGCCGACGATCTGCTGAACAGCGGCTACATGTGCTTCACCGCCGGGTGCGGCGCGGCCGAGATGGCCCGGTCCTTCAATCCGGCGAAGAAGAAGTACCTCATGCAGCAGTACAATGCCACAGCCGCGGCCCGCAACCTGGTGAACTGCGGCAGCTGCTCCGGCATCTGCCATTCGGTGCCCATGTACATGATGCTGCGGCCGTCGGGCGGCATCTCGCTGTTTGGCAATATCCCTCCGCTGGGAGACTCCATCTTCCTGGGCGGCGCCCAGTCGATCATCATCTGGGGCGCTCTGCCGGACAGGATGTACGCGGTGGCCGCGGCCTGGGCCCGCATGGGGTCGACGGTCATCGTGGGACCGGCGTCATCCCTGGGTTGGAACCGGTACCTCACCGGCGATCGGTACGACCGCAGCAAATGGTGGGTCTACCACGGCGAGACCGGCGAGAAGCGTGAGGTGGAGCCGGTCAAGGAACACCTGATTGTGCCCGTAGAGACCAAGGAAGAAGCGCTGACCATGCTGGCGCGCTCGGTCATCAACGTGAAGGACTACCGGGAGAGCCGGCTGACCCATCTGGAAGTGCTCATCGATTTCTACAATCGATTCTACGAGCAGCTTCCCGAAGACTGGCAGCTGTTCGTCCGGTCGGACTTCGAGCTCCCTCCCCGGTATCGGAAACGCATCGTCAACCTGCTGGGCAGTGAGCACGGCTGGGAAGCCAACGGCATGAAGCTGACCAAGGCGAAGCACCGTGACGGCAGGGTGATGAACATGTCCGAGTTCGCCGCCAGCTACGGCATGGAGCAGGGCATATACAGCACTCGGCTGGTCAGCCAGTCGCCCCTGCGCCTGAGGGAAAAGGTCCGCGACAACGCCGAAAAGGGCCAGTAGCCGCCGCAGCGGCACTGATTGAGACCGTGGTCCGGCGCTTCCGCAAGGGAAGCGCCGGACTTCTTTTGGCCCGCATCCCGTTCCTGGTGCTGCGACACGTGGTCTTCCTGCGCTGCGTGCCATATAATGTCAGTGGAAGAGACCGGAGCACAGGGGGACACAATGAAAGTGGTCGGCATTTGCGGCTCTCCCCGCAAGGGCAACACGGAATGGATGCTGAGCAAGCTGCTGGAACAGGTGGCCGAGAAGGGTGTCGAGACCCAGCTCATCCTGCTTCGGGAGAAGCGGATCAAGGGTTGCGACGGGTGCCTGAGCTGCGAAGCGGGCGGCCCGAAACGCCAGGGCACCTGCCACATTCAGGACGACATGCAGCAGATCTACCCCGCCCTGATGGCGGCAGACGGCTTCGCCCTGGGCACGCCGGTCTACTTCGACATGCTCTCCGGCCTGCTGAAGAACTTCATGGACCGGACCTGCCCCATCTGGCCGCACCTGGAGTCGAAGCCGGTGGTGGGACTGGCTGTGGCGGAGGCGGGGATCGGACAGGCGGTGGCCAACCTGAAGGCCTACGCCGGCATCTGCAGCATGCGCTGGTCCGGCCAGGTGACGGCGCTGGCCAAGCTGCCCAGAGAGGCAGCGAAAGACCCGGAGCTGGAGCCGACGCTGGAGCGGCTGGCGGGACGTCTGGTCCGCGCGCTGCGGGCCTGATACGCGGGAGGGCCACTGTCCGGCCACCTGGGATTCGAGCGCCGCGTGCGTCGCATGATGCTTTGAGGAACTGAAGAGAAGCTTTGGCAAGGAGGCACGATATGAAGGAGCTGAAGGACTACAGCGGCCCGTACGTACCTGACCTCAAGTACGAAGACCTGTCGAAGGAGGTGCTGATCAAGCTGCTGCGGGCATTCTCCCGGGAGTGCAACGTGCTTCCCGCCTACTGGGCAGAGGAGATGCGCAAGAGGCTGGGGCGGGAGGTAGAGAGGGAGTGCCTGCTGTCTACCTGGAAGAGGATAGGCAAGTACGAGACGGGCTGGGCCATGGAGGCCGCCAACATCAAGGGCAACGACGTGGAGACGTACGTGAAGGTGACCCAGCTGATGGGGTCCTTCGCCCAGGGATACTACAAGTACGACTTCGATCTGAAGAGCCAGAACCACGCCATCCTCACGGTGCACTACTGCCCGGCCTTCAACGCCCTGGAGAAGCAGGACCTGGAGCACCTGGACTGGGTCTGCAAGGTGCTGGAGCACGAGGCCATGAAGGAATACGTCAAGCCGGTCAATCCCGCCATCCAGGTGAATCGCCTCAGGGCCGGCCGCCGCAGCAGCCCGGACCAGCCCCACTGCCGGTGGGAGTTCAAGCTGGAATAGCGGCCAGCTGGACTCCGGAACCTGGACCGTCCGAGGAGGCAGAATGACAGAGCTGAACGACTATAGCGGGCCCATCAAGGATGATCTGAAGCTGGAGGATTTCTCCAAGGAATTCATCGTGAAGCTGGCCAGGGAGTGGCAGGGCATGGCCCTGAAATGGGAGGAGCTCTGGCACAAGACGCTTGAGGCCAGGCTGGGCAAGGAAGAAGCTGACCGGTGGGAGTTGGACTTCTGGCTGGAGCAGGCCAGGGTCGGTTGGCCCAGGATGGCGGCACTGGCCAAGATACCGGTCAAAGATGCGGTCGACCTCTGCAAGGTCTCCCACTTGATTCTGGAGGGGTCCATGGCCTTCCAGCCTGTTGGCTCGTTCGAGATCATAGACCGAAACCACGTCATATGGACTGCCCGGCGTTGTCTGAACCTGGAGTATCTGGAGAAGGCGGACCCGGGCCGGATCATGCATGTGTGTCACCAGGTAGAAGGGTTCTGCATGAACAGCTACTTCCAGCTGCTGCTGCCCACCGCCCGGGCCACACCTCTGAAGCTGCCTCCTCGAGCCAGCCGGGATGAAATCGCGTGCCAGTGGGACATCACGGTTTAGACATATTCCTCAACGGCAAGAGCCGCGGGAGAAGCTACACGCAGGTATGGGTACACCCGGATACGCCGGACGAATCTTGAGGATCGACCTGTCCTCGCAGCGCGTTGACGAGCTGGCCACGCTGGAATACTCGGACGCGTTCCTCGGAGGCCGGGGCCTCGCCGCCCGGCTGTACTGGGACGAGACGCGGCCGGAATCGAGCGCCTTCGACCCGGGGAACGTGCTGGTGTTCGCCACCGGCCCGCTGGCCGGCGTGCCGGTGATCGGGGGCTCCCGCTGGCAGGTGTGCGGCAAGTCCCCCGCCACGAATCCCCACCACTTCAGCTACTGCAACCTCGGCGGCCGGTGGGGCGCCTCGCTCAAGTTCGGCGGGTACGACGCCATCGCCGTCCGGGGCTGCTCGGAGAAGCCGGTCTACGTGCTCATCAGCGACGGCGGAGCCAGCATCAGGGACGCCTCGCACCTGTGGGGAAGGGGCGCCATCGAGACCAGGGAGGCCCTAACGGCGGAGCTGGGGGAGGCCGCCAGGGTGGCGGCGATCGGGCCGGCAGGCGAGAAGGGGGCGGTGATGGCCACCATCCTGGCCGACCAGGACTCCAGCGGCTCCGGCGGCTTGGGGGCCGCCATGGGGGCCAAGAAGCTCAAAGCCATCGTGCTGACATCGTCCGGCAGAAGGGCCGAGGTAGCCCGGCCGGAGGAGCTGCAGCAGCTCATCGAATACTACCGCGGGCTGAGGCGCCTGCCCCTCAAGGCGTCGACGTACCGGTACTCGGACGACCTGGTGCCCAGCTTCGGCCGGGTGAAGATGAAGAAGGCGGCCCCCTGCTACGGCTGCCGGGGCTGCACCAGGCGGCTCTACGAGGCGGAGGACGGACGGAAGGGCAAGTTCATGTGCGCCTCGGCGCTGTTCTACCAGCCCTGGGTAGTCCTCCATCACGGCGGCTGGAAGGACGATGTGGCCTTCCACGCCACCAAGCTCATCGACAATTGCGGGCTGGATTCCAAGAGCATCGATCACACCATCGGGTGGCTGTACGCCTGCTTCCAGGCAGGCATCCTGACGGACGAAGGGACGGGGATACCAATATCACGGGCGGGGAGCCCGGAGTTCATCGAGGCGCTGACTGGAAAGATGGCCCGCCGGGAGGGCTTCGGCGACCTCCTGGCCATGGGGATCCAGGCCGCCGCGGCACAGGTCGGGCCGGATGCCGTCAGGCTGACGCGGAACGTGGGCTACCTGGGCATGCCGGAGTATGAGCTTCTCTATGACCCCAGGCTGTACATCCCCCACGCGATCTTCTACGCCACGGAGCCGCGGCTGCCCATGAGCCAGCTGCACGAGTACGGTGTGCTCATGCCCAAGTTCGCCTCGTGGGCCCGCGGGGAGCCCGGCGCCCAGGCTGCCCCCGGGGTGATAAGGGCCATAGCCCACCGGTTCTGGGGCAGCGAGGCGGCCGGGGACCTTTCGACGTACGAGGGGAAGGCGCTGGCCGCCAGGATGATCCAGGACCGGGAGACCGCCAAGGAGTGCCTGGTGCTCTGCGACATGGTCTGGCCCATAGTGGACCAGGAGAACACGGCGGACCACGTGGGGGACCCGGCACTGGAGAGCCGGCTGCTCTCGGCCGTGACCGGGAGGGAGGTCGACGAGAACGGATTGAACCGGATCGGCGAGCGGGTCTTCAACCTGGAGAGGGCTATCAGGGTGAGGGAAGGGCACCGGGGCAGGGCCTTCGACCAGCCGCCCGGCCGCTGCTTCACCGAACCCCTGCGGTTCGACCAGGTCAACCAGGACTGCGTGGTCCCCGGCCGGGACTGGCAGCCGATCAGCCGCAAGGGGGCCACCCTCGACCGCCAGTCGTTCGAGGCCATGAAGGACGAGTACTACCGCCTCAGGGGGTGGGACCCCGGGACCGGGCTCCAGACCAGGGAGCCCCTGGTGGACCTCGGGTTGGGCAACGTGGCTGATGATCTTGAAGCCCGGGGGTTGCTGGGCCACTAGCCGCATCAGCGGCATCGGAGGAGCGCCTTCCTCCAGCCTTGGCGGACAACGAGAGGCGCCGACGACAGGCCTAACGGAAGGGAGGTCGACCATGGACCTGGGTTTGAAGGGCAAGACGGTCGTAGTGACCGGGGCCGGATCCAATATCGGGAGGGGCATCCTGCTGGAGTTCGCCCGGGAGGGATCGCGGCTGGTGGCCGCCGAGAAGGACCAGGAGCAGGGGAAGACGGTGGTCGAAGAAGCCAACCGGGCCGGCGGGGAGGCGGTCCTGGTCCCCACGGACGTTACGGACTGGGACTCGGTGCAGGCCATGGTCCGGGAGACACTGAAGCATTTCGGCCGGATCGACGTGCTGGTCAACAACGCCGGCGGCACCACCGGCATGGCCCCCTTCATCAAGAAGAAGAGGGAGGAGTGGGACAAGGAGATCAAGCTGAACTACTGGGGGGTCATCAACTGCATCCGGGCCGTGGCCGATCACATGATCGAGCGACAGCAGGGCCGGATCATCAATATCGCCTCAGCCTCTGGCCAGATCGGCCTGGGGGCCATCGACTGCGCCGTGTACGGCGGCACCAAGGGCGGGGTCATCGCCCTGTCCCGGGCCCTGGCCTGGGAGCTGGGCCGGTACGGCATCACGGTCAACTGCGCCTCGCCGGGGTGGATCGTGCCCGAGAGCGCCGACCATACCGGGGACGCGAGCTTCTGGAAGCAGTGGGGCTACGACTACTTCACGCCGCAAAGGCTGGCGGGGGCCCTGAAGTACTGGCCGGTCCCCCGCCTGGGGAAGCCGGAGGACATGGCCGCCAGCGTGGTGTTCCTGGCCTCCGACCGGGCCGGGTTCCTCACCGGCCAGACCATCTGCGTGGGGGGCGGGGTGGCCATGTGGTAGCGCCGGGTCACCCTGGTCCCGGCGCCCGCCGGGTCACCCCGGTCCCGGCGCCTACTCCTCGTCCTCTTCTTCCTCGGCCTTCACCAGGTCGATAGCCGAAAACGGGCATTTCTCGGCGCACAGGTTGCAGATGTCCAGTCCTGGCGTGGCCCGCTTGCAGCTCTTCCACTCCACCACATCGAGCTGTCCGTCGATGACCTTGAGCGGCGGCGGCACCGGGGCGCGCTGTGAATAGCGTCCGCCCCTGGTGATGGTGGTGAGGGCCCGGTTGCAGACGGTGACGCAGTCACCGCAGCCGGTGCACCGGGTCTTGTCGATCACGTGGTCCGTGCCTGGAGTACGCTCGCCCTCCCCGAAGAGGTCTTTGAGTATGGCCAGCGACTCGGCGAACTCCGGCGTGAGCAGGGGCGGGCAGTCCTCGGGGCGCTTGCTGCGGCTGATGAGGTCGAAGGCGAAGGCGTAGCACCCCGCTGACCCGCACTGCTTGCAGTTGGTCCGCGGCAGCGTCCTCTGGATCTGGAGCGGCTGCAGGTCTCTCTTAGGCACGGTCCCTCTTCACTACCAGATCCCGGACCGGGGTGACGTCTCTGTCCGTGACCGCCGCTCGGCCTTCGATGTGCCTGAGTGGTAGAACATGGCTGCCTGTTCCGCAGCCCGCCAGGGTATTCGTGTAGAGGCTGGAAGCCATCAGAGCGATGCCAGCCTCCCCCGCGGCGTCCGGCCTGGCCGCCACTACCACCGAACCCGCCGGGGCGGTGATCCGGACCCTGTCGTTGGCCTTCAACCCCAGCTTCTCCATATCCGCCTTCGCCAGGCGCACCACCGCCGCCTTCTTCTGGTAGGCGTCTCCCCAGCCTTCCGCGAGAGACACGACGGGAAGGTAGGCATCGTCGTGGAACACCAGGGTCAGGACCAGCTCCGCCTGAGGCGAGGTCATGGCTGCACCTTCTCCATGAGCCGGACCAGCGCCGCCTCCTGCGTCAGGGGGCCATCCTTCACCGGCTCGGCCAGCGCCACCCGTTCTCCGTCCAGGCGCACCAGGGTGCCGCTCGACTCCACGCCGGGCACCGCGGTGGGGACGACCACGTCGGCCGCATCGGCGGTGAGCGTCGGGAAATGGTCCATGCAGATGATGCTCACGTTCGGTCCCTGCAGTTGCGCCAGCAGCGACTGCGGCAGCGCGGCGAAGGGGTCCGAGCCTATGACCAGGATGCAGTCCGCAGCCTGCTGACGGACCTGCTCCACGAACGAGAACTGGCGTCCGCCCGAAACGTCTCCGGCGAAGCTGATGGAGTTGACATAACTTGTCCGCTCGTGCAGCGTCCGGGTGAGCCCCATCATGTTCGTCTCGGCGATCATGGGGATGACCGCCATCCTGACAGACTGGCCGGGCATCCGGACCATCCGGGTGAAGGCGTCCAGATCACCGTCCAGCGCCTGGACCAGGCCCAGGCCGCAGAACAGGGCGCAGAAACGGGACTTCCGTACCAGCTCGGCGAGCTGCCCGGCCTGAGCGTCAGCCGGCGATTCTCCCAGCACACCCGATATGAGGCCCCGGTCGCCCCCCGGCTTGATGCGGAAGGCGGGCTTGGACATGGCGGCGAGCTCAGTCTGCCTGACATCGACCGAGGCCAGCGTGACCCTGGGGTACCACCCGGCCGGATTGAACTCCGTGTAGGCGTAGTATGTATGCCGCGACAGGTGCCGGGGGTGCGTGGCCGTAGGATTCGCGCCCCAGTAGAGGAGCAGGTCGGCCTTGTCCTTCACGTCGGAGAGAGAGCAGGAAGGGAGGTCCTGGCCCACGATGCGCTCGATGAGGGGCCCCCAGGAGAACGATGAGGCGCCATCGATGACGGCGCCCAGCTTCTGTGCCAGCTCGACGGCCAGCCTCTGCGCCTCCTGCGTCGAGCTGTCCAGCCCGAAGACCAGCCGGCGCCGCGCCCTGGAGAGGAGCCGGGCGGCCTCGTCGATGGCCGCCTCAGGTGAGCAGGCGTCGCCTCGGATCCGGGCCCCGGCCCGGCGCCGGGCGTTGAACGCGGCCCTCAGGTAGGCCGCGCCCCTGGCGCAGGCGTTCTCGATGCGCCCCGGGAGGCCGCCTTCGATGTCCACCTGAACGTCATCGCACAGGCAGCCGCACCCGGTGCAGACCAGCGTCCGGGAACCCATGCCGCTACCCGCCCGCGGCCCGCGCCGCGGCCGCCTCCTCGAGCACCGTGGTGGAGAGCTCCTCCGCGCCGATGAGGTAGATCCGGCCTTTCCCGGTCTTGGCGATCCGCCTCATGAGCTCGGGGTCGGCGGACCTCTGGTTGATGCAGATGCACGATATGGTGATCCCCCGCCGGGCCACGTTGGCCGCCTGCCGCAGGGCGTACTTCTGGGGCGAGGGATGCGGGGCGGTGGCGTCACCGTCGGAGATCAGGATGACGTGCTGCTTGGCCCGGCCCTTGGGATGGTGCTCCAGGAGCTCGCAGGCCTTGGACAGGCCGAAGCCGATGTTGGTGAAGGCGTTCTCGTGCAGCTCGAGGTCAATCAGCTTGCGCGTGGCCTGGTGCGGACTGGAGGTAAGGTCCACCACCACGTCCGCCAGGTTGGAGAACGAGACCACGGCCACCCGGTCCCTGTAGGAGGTGGCCGCCAGCGTCAGGGCGATGGCGCTCTCCTTGGCAAACCAGAACTTCTCCAGCTGCAGCATGGTGCCGGAGACATCGATCACCAGGACGATGTCCATCCTGGTGCGGATGTCCTTGATATTGACCAGGATGTCTTCCCGGGTGATGTGCTGGCGGCGGTTGCGTATGGCCTCGCGGACGGTGTCCCGAAAGGAGATCTCACGGTACTTGTCCCCGAACCGGTAGTGCCTGGTGCCGACCACCCGCCCCTCCCCCAGGCTCAGCTTCTTGCCGGAAGCATGCTTGCCGTACCCGTACAGGTTGCCGCCCTCGTCCAGCCGCGGCGTCAGCCTCTCCAGGAGCATGTTGATGCCCCTCTGGCTCAGCATCCAGCCGGTGCTGGTGCGCTCCAGGATGTCCTCCTTCTCCAGGAACTCCAGCATCTTGGCCAGCGCCTGCCGCTCCAGCATCTCGTGGATGCGCTCCTTCTCCTTGCGGATGTCCTCCACCTCCTGCAACAGGGCCTCGTCCAGGTTGTCCGCGCTGACCCTCTCCGGATACAGCTCCGGCAGGCGCGCGGCTATGTCCCGGTAGAGCTGCGCGAGGCGCGTATCCGGGAAGCGCTTGATCCTCTTCAGCAGGAGGTCGAAGGCGCCGTACTTGAGGGGCTTGCGCAGCTTGTCCTCGCGGGCGATCTCCTCCACCAGGGCCAGGACATCCTCCTTGGTGAGCGTGGCCAGCTCCTCGCTGACCCTCACCGCGCCCGTCACCCGGTCCACGATCTCTTCGACGATCTGCTCCCTCTTGCCCGGCAGGTCGACCTCCGGGGCCAGCTTCAGCCGGTGCGGCAGCGAGACGCCCGCCGCCACGCCCAGAAGCTCATCATCCTCACCCGGCGCCAGGTCCGGCAGGTGGGCCAGGTACTCCGCATTCCGGATCAGGCCCCGGGTGCCGACACCCCTGATCACCTCGGCGTGGTGCCTGGTCTCATTCACTATGGTGATAGCCTTGTCCAGGGTCTTCTGGCCCACCCGCGCTGAATGCCGGCCGAGGCGGTTGCGCACTACCCGGGCCTGCCTCGCCGGATCCTCGACATATCCCAGGCGGACCACGTCGAAGTTGTCGGCGAAGTCCAGCGGAAGGCCCCTCAGGGTGTCCTCTCCCCCGGTG
>CALMBS010000414.1 GCA_937860285.1 uncultured Chloroflexota bacterium | reverse complement strand
CGTCACCGGGGATGACACCCCGCCGGTCATTTCCCAGGTGGCGGCCGGCAGCATCACGGACACCAGCGCGGTCATCACCTGGACCACGGACTCGGCCTCCGAGGGCAGCGTGGAGTACGGGACCAGCACCAACTACGGCCTGGTGTCCACCTATGACAACACCATGGTGACGGGCCACAGCGTCACCCTCTCGGACCTGGCCGCGCAGACCACGTACCACTACAAGGTGAAGTCGCGGGATGCCTCCGGGCTGTGGGTGGAATCCCCGGATGCCACCTTCACCACCGGGGTGGACTGGAGCTCCGATGCCCCGGGGATCATGTTCCTGACGGCCGGCAAGGTGACCAGCTCCGAGGCCACCATCTCCTGGAGCACCGACGAGATGGCCACAGCCGTGGTGGAGTACGGGGAGACCGAAGAGTACGGCCTGCGCGTGGCGCTGGATTCCGCCATGGCGACGGAGCACAGCGCCGTGCTGAAGGACCTCAAGTCCGGCGTCACCTATCACTATCGGGTCAGGTCCGAGGACGCCGCCGGCAATGAGACCGTGTCCGCTGACCGCACGTTCAACACCCCCATGGGGAGCGCGCCCATCCCCTCGCTGCCGGCCTGGGCCTGGGCGGCCATCGGCATCACGGGCGTGCTGGCCGTAGGCGCCCTGGCGCTGAAGAACCGCTGACGCCGCGGGCGGTCCCACCGCCCGTCCTCCCTGCGCACCCCTCCGGGGGCTTTTTCGGGCCCGCAGCCGTTGCGGTAGAATAGGTATGCGGCGGCCGGCGCGGCCGGACCCGCCGGCAAGGAGGGCGCATGGCGGCAGCAAACGAGGCGGAGAGGGCCAGGCAACTCAGCGCGGAAGGGCAGCGGCTCCTGGGCGCCGGCGACCACGATCAGGCGGTGGAGGCCTTTGCCGGGGCGGCCCGGGCCTTTGCAGAGGCCGGCGACCTTCGTTCACAGGCGTCCCACCAGAGGATGGTGGCGGACATCTACCTGGTGCTGAAGCGCCCCGAGGATGCGCTGCGGAGCTATGAGCAGGCGCTGGACCTGCTGGTGAAGCTCGAAGACGGCGAGAAGCAGGCGCGGGTGCTGGCCAACATGGGGTTGATCGAGGCGCAGACGGGCCGGGGCCAGAGTGCCGTGTCGCGTTTCCGGCGGTCGCTGGAGCTCTTTGAGAGCGAGGGCCGCACCCTGCACGTGGCCCAGCAGTGGGGCAACATGGGGTCGGCCTACCGGGACATGAAGGACTACGACCAGGCGATGGAGTCGTACGGCCGGGCCCTGCCGCTGTACGAGGGACTGGACCATGCCGCGGGGGTGGCCGACCAGCTCACCAACATGGCCTACATCCACACCATGCGTCACCAGCTGCCTGAAGCACTGGCCCTGTACCGAAAGGCCGTCCCGCTGTACAGCCAGTCGGGGGACACCCGGAAGGCGGAGCTCACCAGGCAGAACATCGCCGCCCTCGAGTCCTCTCTGGAGAAGGGGTAGGACTTGAAGGGGTTGGAGCTGGCCCGGGAGTACTACGAGCAGGTGGGGGCGCCCATGCTGGAGGAGCGGTTCGGGGGCCTCACCAGCCGCATCGCGGCGGGCCTGGCCGGCCCCGGGTCGGAGTGCTTCGGGTTCGACGACGAGGTCTCCCGGGACCACGACTGGGGACCCGCCTTCTGCCTGTGGCTCACTCCCGATGACTACCGGGAGCGCGGCCGGGAGCTGCAGCAGGCCTACGGGGAGCTGCCGCCGGTCTTCAAGGGGTTCGGGCCCCGGCGGGCCAGCCCGGGGGAGGAGTTCCGGGTGGGGGCCTGTGCCACCGTGACCTACTACGCCACGCATACCGGGCTGGAGCGCCCGCCGGGCTCTCACCGGGAGTGGCTGTCCATACCCGAGGCGTCCCTGGCCACCTGCACCAACGGGCAGGTGTTCGCCGATCCGCTGGGGGAGTTCAGCCGGTGGCGCGCGGCCCTGCTGGCCCACTACCCGGAGGATGTCCGTCTGAAGAAGATCGCCTCGCGCTGCTTCACCATCGCCCAGTCGGGGCAGTACAACCTGCCGCGGTCTCTGCAGCGGGGCGAGCCCTTCGCCGCATTCTGGTTCGCGGCCCAGTTCTGCGTGGACCTGATGTCACTGGTGTTCCTGCTCAACCGGCGGTATGCCCCCTTCCAGAAGTGGATGCACCGGGCGGTCAAGGACCTGCCCCTTCTGGGGGAGTGGGCCCACGGCGTGGTGGCCGAGCTGACCTCGCCGCTGGCCGGGGACAGGCCGGCGGTGGCGGAGGAGGCGTGCGCGGTCATCATCCGGGAGCTGCGGTCGGAGGGGCTGACCGATTCGTCCAGCGACTTCCTGCTGGACCACGCGCACAGGGTCCACAGCCGGATCGCCGATGCTGCCCTGCGGCAGAGGTTCACCGTGGTCCCCTGAGAGGCAGAATGGACAGACGGGAGCAGCTGACGGCCGGCATCGTGGATAGGGAGCTGGCCATGTTCCAGGCCGTGCCCAACGCGGGCGGGAAGGCCCCCTGCCAGGAGGACATCCGGACCTTCCGCATCATGCGGTCCAGCCAGATGGCCAGCTGGTCCGAGGCGGCCCTGGAGAGCTACCTCCAGGACCTCAAGGAGGCGGAGGACGCCGGCCGGAACCTGCTTACGGAGAAGTACGCCCGCATGATGCAGTCCACCTGGCCGGAGGAGTACGCCCGGATCGAGCCCCTGCTGCGGAAGGTGGACCCCCGGGGGCTGGAGCTGGCCGGGGAGATCGTGGACATCGTGCTGTCGTGGGAGCGGGAGCTCCTGGAGAGGTACCCGTACATAGTCAGGCGGGGCCGGCCCATCTCCAGCGCGGAGGACTCGCCGGGCGTGACCTCGCTGGAGACGTACCTGCGGGGGGAGCTGGCCACGTACTCCGTGAAGACGCTGGAGCTCTGCCTGGCCCGCGTGAAGGATCAGCGGGCGGAGGGGGTCAACGGCTCCGCGGTGATCCTGGCGCAGACCATGAGGCAGTACGGCTTCGCGTCGCTGGAGGAAGCCAACGAGAGGCTGAAGCCGCAGTAGCGGCCGTCAGGCCGGGGTGGCCGTGTTCATGGCCACCGCCATGAGCAGATCGTCCTTGCCCGCGTCCACCATCTCCACCCTGGTCAGCACGCTGTCCCGCGAGGCGCGGACCACCCTGGCCCTGGTGCGGAAGGGGCCGGCCTTGCCCATGGAAAGGTAGTGGATGGCCAGATCGGCGGTCACCAGGGGGCGGCCGGACGCCGCCCTGGCGGCGCACTGCCCGGCGGCGTCCGCCAGCAGGCCGAAGACACCCCCGTTCAGCCCGTGAAAGGCGTTCCGGACGTAGTCGCTCATGCCGATCTCCACCGCCCCGGCCGCTTCGTCGAGCACCCGCAGCCCGGCCTTGTCCAGGATCCTCTGGGACGGAACGTGTCCTTCCAAGCTGAAGACCTGGTGCGGGCCGTCCACCCTGGCTACCTGGGCGGTGTCCTCCCGGCTGCGCAGCCTGGTGAAGGCCGCCATGGCGGACCCGACGGACACCGCGGCGGCCCTGGGCCGCGGCCGGACCTGCATGTCCGCCTCGATGACAATGGAGCTGCGGCCGGCCCTGACCACCCAGGCCACCGCCGTGAACTCTCCGCCCCGGGCGCGCTCTTTGGAGTACAGGACGAGGTCTGCGGTGGCTATCCAGTCCGGGTAGGCCGTCCTGGCCGCCAGCTCCCCGCCCACCAGGTCGAACAGGGTGGAGATGAACCCCACCTGCAGGGTGCCCTGCTCGCCGCAGAGCCCGGGGGCCACCGGGGCCCGTATGATGCAGCGCTTCTGCTCGTCGTACTCCATGGAGAACTCCAGGTCGCGCCACATGTGGTCGGCGGGGTAGGTGTGCATCTTCACGTTGGTCTCCTGTGCCAGGCGTTCTGCCCAGAATTCTACCACGGGGCGCGGGGCTGATTTCAAACAGCGGCGGCAAATGCGGTATGATTGAATGCAGGCAAAGGAGGGTCCTTCATGATCGGACTGTATGTTCTGGCCGGTTTCGTGGCAGCCATAGTGCTGGTAGTCATCTGGGGTCTGGCCACCACTCCCAAACGGTAGCCGCCGCGCTGCGGCCGTTCGACGGAGGTCCGCGGCCGCGCGTCGACATGAGCGGCGCGGACACCAGGACCATAGTGGAGCACGTGAGGCAGGGCCTTCACGGGGCGCTTTCCTGCTTCAGGAACCGGACAGAGGTTCACCGGGCCGCTGCCGGGGCAGCCGGGCATTCCGCCGGTCCCGCTTAGCGCGCGGACGTGCGGCGCGGCCGGACCAGCACGAACAGCACTCCGCCGCAGACCAGGGCGCCGACCGCCGCGGTCGCTCCCCAGGCCCACATGGGGATACCGCCCGACGACTCACCCTTCACCACGAAGCCGCCCGCCAGCACGTATGAGCCGTTGACGGTGTTCACGGTGACGTCCCTCGGCCCGGTGGCGGCGTCGGCGGCCAGCGTGATGCGGGCCTGTATCTGGCTCCCGCTGACCACCGTGAAGTCCTCGACGGTGATCCCCGGCCCCAGGTCCAGTCCGACGCAGTTGGAGAAGTCGTCGCCCGTGACGGTGACGGTGGCCGTCTGGCCCAGGGCGGCGCCGTTGGGGGTGATGGAGGCCGGCTCCGGGACCACCGCCGGCACGGTGAAGTACTGCTCGGCGCCGTAGCCGGTGCCGTCGCCTACTGCCCGCGCCCGGTAGTAGTAGGTCCGCCCCGCGAAGAGCCCGTCAATCCCACAGTAGAAGGCGCCGGCGGCCGCCTGGCCGGTGGCGCTGGTCTCGGCCGTGTACGTGCCCGGGGCTTCGCCCCACTCGAAGAGCACGGTCACGTTGGTGGCCGTACCCATGGCGGTCAGGTTGCCGTTGAGGCGGGCGGAACGGGTGGTCAGGTGGTCGGCCGCGGCCGTCTCCACCCTGGGAGGATTCCTCGTCGTGCCCGTGGTGACGAAGGAGTATGCGCCCCCCTGGTCCTCGCCGTCGCCGCAACCTGTGGCCCTGAAGTAATAGGTGGTGCCCGAGGCCAGCCCCTCGACGTCGGCGTAGAAGGTCCCCGCCCGGCCAATGGTGTCGTTGTCGGTCTGACGGTCGTAGACGCCCTCCACGGTCCCGTACTCGAAGCTGACGGTGATGGTCTCGGCGGTGCCCAGGTCGGCCACGCTGCCGTTGAGCCTGGCCGTCGACCCGGTGACCCGGCTGGCGTCGCTGGTCTTGACATCGGGGGGCGTGGGCGACGCGGTGGTCGTCCTGAAGCTCATGTCGCTGCCGTAGCTCACACCGTTGGCGCCCTCCACCCTGGCCCGGAAATGGTACCAGGTCTCGGCCTCCAGGCCGCTGATGCCGGCGCTGCAGGCGCCGATGGTGGTCATGGTCCTGGCCGGGGTGGCCTGTCCGTAAGATGTCCCCCTGCCCCATTCGAAGGACACCAGGGCCGATGTCGAGCCGGTCCCCATGCTGTACAGATAGCCATTCAGGGTGGCCATGGTCCCCAGGACTCGCGAGGCCGCCACCGTGTTGACCGTCGGCGGCCAGTCCATGGCCGGCATGTCGCACTTGGCGGGCCGGTAGGAAGCGTCGTTGTTGCCCGTGCCCAGCTGCCCGGACTCGCCCCGGCCCCAGCCCCAGACGGTGCCGTCCGCTCTCACCCCGATGGAGAAGGCGTCCCCGGCGGCGGCCGTCGCCCAGGCGGAGCTCCCCACCCGGGCCGGAGACAGCCGTTCCATGAGGTCGCCCAGACCCAGCTCGCCGTCGTAGTTGGTGGCCCAGCCCCAGAGGCTGCCGTCGGACTGGATTCCCAGGCAATGCACCCTTCCCGGGAAGACCCCGGCCCAGGCGGCCTGGCCTACCTGCGTGGGGACGGCCCGGTTGGTGGTGTGGCCCAGGCCCAGCTGCCCCTGCGTGTTCCAGCCCCAGGCCCACAGGGTCCCGTCGCGGCGGATGGCCATGGAGTACCGGAAGTCGCTGGCCACCGACAGCCAGTCGGTGTCGCTGCCCACCCGGTTCAGGCCGGACCTCTCGTTGGCATGACCGAGGCCCAGCTCATAGGTCTCATTGCGGCCCCAGGACCAGAGTGTGCCGTCGGCCCGCACGGCCAGGGAATGGGCGTCCCCGACTGCTATGGAAACCCAGCTGGCAGCCGTGCCCACCTGCGAAGGAGTGGTGCTGCTGGCCGTGCCCATTCGGTTGTCTTCGTTGTTGCCCCAGGCCCACAGGGTGCCGTCGGCGCGCAGCCCCAGGGAGTGGTTCTGCCCGGCCGCCACGGCCGTCCAGTTGGTATCCGTGCCCACCCGCGTGGGGCTGGGCTTGGAGTCATGGCTGCCGATCCCCAGCTGGCCGGCGCTGTTGTCGCCCCAGGCCCACAGGGTGCCGTCGGTGCGCACCGCCAGGGAGTGGTACCATCCGGCGGACACCGATTTCCAGTTGGTGTCCGTGCCCACCTGCACCGGGCTCGATCTGGTGGTGTGGTTGCCCAGGCCCAGCTGGCCCCGGCCGTTGTTGCCCCAGGACCAGAGGGTGCCGCTGCTGGTCACCAGCAGGGTGTGGAAGTACCCGGAGTCCAGGGACACTGACGGCCGGGCGGCGGCCGTCTCGGCGGCCCCCGCCGGGGTGACCGGACCCGAGGCGACTGCGTACAGGACGATGCCGCCCATGACCGCACTTGCCAGCAGAATCCGGGCTGCTTTCGACACAATCCCACCATGCACTCTCAGCATTGGCCTGTTCCTTTCCCCCCCCGAAAAAAGAAAAAACCGACCGTCTGTGGGTCGGTTTCACTACTCGCTCCGCGCCACCCAAGTGACCAGTATACGGATGGCGGCTCAACGCTTCCCGGTTCAGCCTTTCAGTCAGAGTCCTTCTTCAGCTGATAGCGGCTCCTCTTCTCTGTTGCGCGAAACGGGCCAACGGACCCGCAGGCCCGTCGCCGCGTCCTGCCAGTTTAGTCGCTGGGCGCCGGGCAATCCCTTGGGCCCCATTGTTTTCTGCCATCGTATGTGGGATACTCTGGGGCGGTTTTGGCCGGGAACGCCCTTTGGGAACGGGTTGAAGAACGCGCTGGAGGTGAGCTGATGCCTGGACTGGTGGGCTACATATCGGACGAGGTCCGCGACGAACAGTTGCTGGACCGGATGATCGGCGCCGTGGTGCACGAGCCGTGGTACAAGGTGGACCGGTACGTCGACCCTCCGTTCCACATCGCACGGGTCCACCTCGGCAAGTTCAGCCCGCAGCCCCAGCCCGTCTTCAACGAGGACCGGACGCTGTGCCTGCTGATGGAGGGCAGGGTCTACGGCTACGATGAGGAGAAGAGGCGGCTCGAAGGGAAGCACCGTTTCGCCTCGGACAGCGATGCCGAGTTCTGCCTGCACCTGTACGAGGACCTGGGGATGGACTCCTTTCAGAGGCTGAACGGCAACTTCTCGCTGGCCATCTGCCACCTGAAGGAGAAGAAGGCCATCCTGGTCAACGACCGGAATACCCTGAGGCCCATCTACTATGCGCAGCACAACGGCGCGCTGCTCTTTGCCCCGCAGGCCAAGCCCATCCTTCAGGATGCCACCTTCAAGAAGGAGCTGGACATCGAGGGCATCGCCATGAACCTGGCCTACGGTGAGTTCTGGGGGGACAAGACGCTCTTCGCCGGGATCCGCTACCTGGAGCCGGCCTCGGCCCTCACCTTTGGAGGGGGGCAGCTGACCAGGACCCAGTACTGGGACCTCAACTACAAGCCCGTTTCCGGGATCTCCGACGAGGAGGCGGTGGAGCAGCTGACCGCCGCGCTCAAGAAGGCCGTGGCCATCCGCATGACGGACAAGCTCCGCTACGGGATATCCCTCAGCGGCGGCCTGGACTCGAGGGCCGTTCTGGCCGCCATCGAGCCGGCCCAGAGAAAGGGGATGCCCACCTTCGTCTACGGTCCGCTGCACTGCGGCGAGGTGAAGATCGCCGAGCAGGTGGCCCGGAAGTGCGGGACGTCGCATCGCTCCGTGGAGATCACCCCTGAGGTTATCATCCAGAATGCAGAGCGGGCGGTGTGGCTGACCGAAGGCAGAATGAGCATCTGGCTGAGCTACATGGTCCCGGCCTACAAGGCCATCGCGGGCGACATCGATGTGGTCTTCGACGGCCTGGGCTTCGGCCAGACGCTGGGCGGCGCCTTCCTGCGAAAGCACCGGGTGGCCGGGATGAGCAAGGAGGCCATGTACGCCGATTTCCAGCATGACCGGTCGGTGTTCCGGGACGCCGAGATGCTGAAGGTGTTTCTGCCCCGGTACCACGATGTTGCCAGGGAGGCGCCGGCCAACGCCTTCGGCGGGGTGTACCAGAGGATGTCCTCCGCGGACCCCAGGCTGGCCTTTGACGAGTTCTACTGGCACTCGCGCCTGGCCTACATAGCCACCATGCACGTCTACGGGAGGGACCTGGTGGAGATCTCCTGCCCCACGGTCGACAACGACCTGAACACCCTGGCCTACAACCTGCCCCCGGAGAAGAGGCTGGGCCACTACATCTACCGCCTCTTCTTGAAGCACCTCTCCCCGGAGCTGGCGCGGATCCCGTACAACAAGACCATGGTCCCGGCCAGCTGGCCCTTCCTGTTCTGGCGGGCGGGGAAGGCCTACCGGTTCGGCAAGGAGACCATCAAGCAGCGCCTCTACACGGCGTCCAAGGGCAAGATATACATCCCGAACAGCTACAAGTACATCGATGATGTGGGCTGGCTGCGGGCCAGCAGCGCCTGGAAGAAGTACATCCGGGACCTGCTGCTGTCGCCCGGCTCGGCGTCGAGGGAGTACTTCCAGCAGGACTACATCCAGTCGCTGATCAACGAGCACCAGGATGGGACCAGGGACAACGCCGACCGGATCCTGCGCCTGGTGACCTTCGAGCTGTTCCTGCGGCAGTTCATGACGTAGCCGGCGGCAGGTCAGCGGTTCTTGACCGCGAGGGCGGCGACCAGCAGGGCGCCGGCCGTTCCGGCCAGTGCCCAGGCCCAGGCCGGCAGCGACGGAAGGGGGGCCCTGCCGATCGGCGTGGAGAAGCTTCTGTCCTCCGACACGCTCGGGTTGCCGGCGGCGTCCGTGGACACCACCCGGTAGTAGTACGTTGTTCCCGACTTGAGGCCGGCCAGCGCCACCGCATGGGCAGTCGACATCTGGGCGTCTGCCTTGGTGGAAAGGGGGCACTCCTTTGTCAGTCCGTACTCGATCTGAGAGGTGGCCGGCTCGTTCGTGTTCCAGTAGATGGTGATGCCGGAGCTGGTGGCCGAGGTGTGGTGCACGTAGAGGATATGCGGGGGGTCGGGGCCCATGTCAATGCCGGTGATGAAGGTGCCGTCGGCGGACTCCGTCCATAGCCCCGAGGCGTCGCGGGACTTGACCTTGAAGTGGTAGGTGGTCTGGGCTGCCAGATCCGGAAGTGAGACGCCGTGCTGGGTCACCATAGCGTTGTCGAAGGTCGAGACCAGGCCGTAGGAGGCGGTCGGTCCGTATTCGACGCTGCCCTGGGACGGGGAGTCGGTGCGCCAGGCGATGGTGGCCGCGTTATCGGTGATCGCGGTGGCCATCACCCCGGTGATGACCGGTGCGTCGACGTCTATGGTGGTGAAGGCCGCGTCCTGAGATCGTGTCGAGTTGCCCCAGTAGTCTCTGGAGACCACCCGGTAGTGATACAGGGTCTGCGATGCCAGTCCGGTCAGGACCACGTCGTGGCTGCGAACCATCCGGGGATCCACCACCGAGCTGGAGCCGCAGTTGCCCGAAAGCCCGTACTCCACCTGGCTGTCCGACCTGTCGTCGGTTTCCCACCTGATGGTGACGCCGGTCGAGGTGACATCGGTGACGATCACACTGGAGATCACCGGCGGCGCGTCATCAGAGGTGAGGAACTCGAAGCCTTCCGACCGCGCCAGGTTGCCCGCGGCGTCCCGGGACAGGACGCGGCAGTTGTACCAGGTGCCGGGCGAGAGGCCGGTCAGGGCCACGCGGTGGCTGGTCAGCAGCGCCGTGTCCGGGACCGCAGAGAAACCGTAGGCTGTGCTCAGATCGTACTCCACCTGGCTGTCCGCGGGCTCGTCCGTGATCCAGGTGATGTTGCAGCTGGTGGGCGTTATGTCTACGGACGTGGCCATGGTGATGGTCGGCGGCATGTTGTCCAGGGTGGTGAAGGTGTAGTCCCCTGAGGTGGTGGAGTTCTCTCTGGCATCGCTTGAGACGACCCGGTAGTGATAGAGCATCCCGTAGGCCAGCCCGGTCAGGGTCACGCTGTGTCTCACACTCAGGGTGGCGCTGGGGCGGGTGGTCTGGCCGTAGACGGCGGTCGGGCCGTACTGCACCAGGCTGGTGGCGGGCTCATCCGTGGTCCAGGTGATGGTGGCCGCGCTGGCCGTGACGGCAGTAGACATCACTCGGGACACCCTCGGGCCGGTGGTGTCCCTCCCGTAGGTGCCGGCGAAGGTGATGCTACCGCCGGCGATCAGGATCATGGTCTGGGGAGATGGAGTGGTGTAGCCCTCCAGGGCTCGCCAGGCGATGGTGTAGCGGCCGGGCGGCGCGGCGCTGAAGGCCGCCGGTGTCGTTCCGCTGTAGGCCTGCGCGCCCGTGATGGTGAAGGCGGCCCCGACGGGCGTGCTGGTAACGCTAATGGCGCCCGTCCGGGGAGGGATTTCGTCGTAGACGCCGCTGAAAGTGATGCTGCCGTTCTCCTCGAGGTTCCTGGTCTGTCCGGGCGGCGTGACGTAGCCATCCATGTCGGCCCAGGTGATGGTGTACTCGCCCGCCGGCGCCTCGGAGAAGGTCCGGGGGGCCCTTCCGCTGTAGTCCTCCGGGCCATCGATGGTGAAAGAGGCGCCGTCCGGGGTGCTGTCAACGCTGATGGTGCCGTTCTCCGCGGAAGGGGCGTACGCGCCGTACGCCCGGCCGCCGGCGAGCGCCCCGCCGGCCGCCCCCAGCAGGCACAGGACGATCAGCGCGGCCAAAGCGGCAGCCGTACTTAGGGTTCGAAGGGGCGCGCAGCCTCGTTCCACAGCCCCACCACCACACCAGGAAAACCGGGTCTGCGGCGACGAAACCCAGTATACCACCGGTATCCCGGTGTCAACAGTGCGCGCTCGACAATCAAGTGCGGCTGTCCCAGACGAGGGGCTGGCAGGGGGATCGGACCGGCCGGCGATATTCGCCAGTCACGCCGCCCTCCTCAAGAGGGCAGGGCCGTGACCCTGGGATCGGCGCAGCGGAGTTCAGGCATCCGGCGAAAGGAGGCCCACGGCCTCCATCGGCCTACCTTCAGCCAAGGCACAGGCCGCCGAACCCGCCGAACACCCAGTCGTCCGGCAGGTCCACCTTCTCGACGTTCTCGCTGTGGCACGTGGGGCACTTCAGGGTGCGTTTCTCTGCACGTCCGCCGCTACCCTGGTCCACGAAAACGGCCCGGCACTGCTGACACTGGTATCCCGGTAGCGCCATCGCCGACCCTCCTTCCTCTATGCCCAACCACTGACACTATGCCAGGGCCGCGGGCGGCGGTATGCGACTTCTGTCGCTCGGGGGGGCCGCGCCGCCGCGCGGTAGCCGCGACAGAAAGAAATCTGTGACAAGCCAATAGGTCTTTGAGACCCCGATGTGAGGGGGATTTACTAGATTGCGCCAGGGAGAAGCCGACCACAACGAGACTTTCAGGCAGGAGACGGAACATGAAGAGATCGAGGCTGCTGTGCGTGATGGCCCTGGGGCTGATCATGGCGGTGACGGTGCTGCTGTCAAACTCCACGCCGGCACTCGCCATCCCGCCCTCGGTGGCATCGGCCACCCCGAACCAGGGCGGGCAGGGGCAGGCCCTGAGCGTCATCATCACCGGCACCGACTTCACCGGCGCCAGCGCGGTGAGCTTTGGCCCAGGGGTGTCGACCACCAGCTTCACGGTGGACAACGACACGCAGATCACGGCCGCCATCAGCATTGACGCCGCGGCGGCGGTCGGAGCCAGGGACGTGTCTGTGACGAACGTCGACGGCACCGGCACCCTGACCGGCGGTTTCACGATCCTGGCGACGCCGGAGATGCTGTCCGTCAGCCCGGATGAGGGCCTCCAGGGGCAGACCGAGAACGTGACCATCACCGGCGACCACTTCACCGGGGCCACGTCGGTCGACTTCGGCCCGGGCATCACTACCAACAGCTTCACGGTCACGCCGGCGGCCGGATCCTCCGAGGCGCAGGTGGGCGCCGGGACCGGAACGGAGGTGTATCCGTTCCGCGTGTACTGGCTGGACATCCGGACGCAGTCCATCCTGCTGGCCAGCGAGATCGGGCAGCCGGGGACCATTCAGAAGCTGAGGCTGTACTGCACTCAGAGGCCGGGGCAGGACCTGTTGACTTTCTACATCCGCATGCAGCACACGGCCATGGACGCCTTCCCGTCCACCAGTTTCGTCAATGGCGGATGGACCACCGTTCTGCAGACCACCAACGTGGATGTGGACGCCTGGACGGTGCCGGGGTGGGTAGAGTTCGAGTTCAGCACCCCGTTCGCCTACGATGGCACCAGCAATCTCCTGATCGACTACTGCGTTGAGACCAGCACCACGCTGGCCAACAACGGGTACTGTCAGACCACCCCCACCGCCGGCTACAGGACCATATGGGACCGCCAGAACCTGGCTGGCAGCGACCTGCTCAACAGCGCCACCGGGACCCAGGGCAACTTCCACAACAACGTGGTCCTGGTGATGCAGGGGGACACGATAGAGGCCGACATTAGCATCGACGGTGCCGCCGCCGGAGGGTACAGGGACGTCACCGTGACCACCCCCGGGGGCTCGGACAGTCTCACGGACGGGTTCGCTGTCTTCGGGCTGCCGGCCATCAGCTCCATCAGCCCGACCGAAGCCGACCAGGGAGCGACGGCGAGCATCGCCATCACGGGCACGGACTTCTTCGGGGTCACGGCGGTGAGCTTCGGCGACGGGACCGCGGTGAACAGCTTCTCCGTGGATAACAACACCCAGATCACGGCCAGTGTCACCGTCAGCGCCTCGGCCGCGACCGGCCCGAGGGACGTCGCGGTGACGAACGCCGCGGGCACGGATAACCTGACGAACGGCTTCACGGTGGACCAGGCGCCGCCGGCGATAACGGCGGTCAGCCCCGCTGAGGGCATCCAGGGGCAGACAGAGAACGTTACCATTAGCGGCGACTACTTCGCCGGCGCCACCTCGGTCGACTTCGGCCCGGGCGTCACCACCAACAGCTTCGTGGTCACTCCGTCCTCCGGCCCGTCGGAGGTGCAGGTGGGCACCGGGACGGCCACGGTCACTCTGCCGTTCCTCACCAGCTACACCGACACCCGCACCGAATCCATCATACTGGCCAGCGAGATCGGGCAGGCGGGGCAGATCGAGAAGCTGAGGCTGTACTGCTCGCAACGACCGGGCCAGGACCTTTCCCACTTCTACATCCGCCTGCAGCACACTTCGATGAGCAGCTACCCCTCCTCGGCCTACACCAACACCGGATGGACCGCTGTCCTGCACGCCACCGATGTGGACGTGGACGCCTGGACGGTGCCGGGCTGGGTGGAGTTCGAGCTCACCACGCCGTTCTACTACGATGGCGTGAGCAATCTCCTGGTGGACTACTGCGTGGACAACAGCTTCTCCTCGACCTACGGCCTGTGCTACTACACCAACGCCACCAACATGATGATCTACCAGTACTCCAATCTGGGCAGCGGCGACCTTCTCAACCAGGGCGCCGGGACCCGGTCATACTACCGCAACAACGTGGTCCTGGTCCTGCACCGGGACACGATAGAGGCCGACATCACCATTGACGCGGGGGCTACCCCGGGGTACAGGGATGTGGTGGTGACCACGGCGGAGGGCGTCGCCACCGAGTCCAACGGGTTCTTGGTGGTGGGTGCGCCCGGGCTGACCTTGGTCAGCCCCAGCCAGACGATCCAGGGAGAGACCACGGGCGTCACCATTACAGGCGCCAATCTCTTCGGGGTCACGGGGGTTGACTTCGGCGCAGGCGTCACCGTGAACAGCTTCAGCGTGGACAGCGGCACCCAGATAACGGCCAGCATCACGGTGGGCGCGGCCGCCACGCCGGGTCTCAGGGATGTCTCGGTGACCAACGCCGCCGGCACGGCTACCCTGACCAACGGCTTCCAGGTCAACCAGGCGCCGCCGGATGTCACCTCGGTCAACCCGACCCAGGGGGTCGAGAACCAGACTCTGGACGTGGTCCTGGCGGGCAACTACTTTACGGGGGCGACCTCGGTCAGCTTCGGCGCCGGCATCAGCACCAACAGCTATACCGTAGACAGCGCCAACCAGATAACGGCCAACATCAGCGTTGGCGCCGGGGCTACGGCCGGAGTGAGGGATGTCACGG
>CALMBS010000413.1 GCA_937860285.1 uncultured Chloroflexota bacterium | reverse complement strand
GAGGATCGAGACCACCATCAACCTGAAGAGCATCAACGAGGCTGTGCTCTTCAACATGAGGAACGCCTACCAGAACTACAACGTGGGGACGAACCTCTCCGATCGGACCATTTACACCTACATGGGCGTGCTCAAACCGAACCTGGGCAACGCCAACTACTGCTCGGCGGGGCAGCTCTCGCCGTTGCTGAACGACCCATTCTACAAGACGATAGGCATCGGGACCAGGATCTTCCTGGGAGGGGGCATCGGCTACGTGGCCTGGCAGGGCACCCAGCACGTACCCGGCGCGCTGCGGACGGAGAACGGCGTGCCGAAGCGCGGGGCGGGCACCCTGGCGGTCATCGGGGACCTGAAGCAGATGAAGCCGGAATGGCTGCGAGGGCTGAGCTTCCTGGGATACGGCTGCACCATGGCCGTGGGGATCGGCGTTCCCATCCCCATACTGTCCGAGGAGAACCTGCGCTATGCGGCGGTCAGGGACGAGGACATCCTGGCCCCGGTGATCGACTACTCGGAGGCCTACCCGCAGCGGAAGCCCGACATCCTGGGCGAGGTGAGCTATGCCCAGCTGAAGAGCGGCCGGATACAGCTTAAGGGCAAGGAGGTGCTTACCGGTTCCCTGTCCAGCTACTCCAAGGCCGTGGAGATCGCCCAGATACTCAAGGACTGGATAGGCAGGGGGCAGTTCCTGCTCACCGAGGCGGTGGCGCCGCTGCCGGGGGTGGAGGCCGGCATCACCTTCAAACCGCTGGACGAACGTGAGTAGGGAAGGGGACCGAAGATGGCCGTATCGAAGAGAGTAGTGCTGCACTTCCCGCGATCATGCGTGGACCAGCCCATCGTCTACCGCCTGGTGAAGGACTACGGTCTGATGCTGAACATACTGAAAGCCTCCGTGTCGCCCAACGAGGAGGGCCTGCTGGTGCTGGAGCTCTCCGGGGACCGGGACAACTACGAGAAGGGCGTGCGGTACCTGGCCGACCTGGGCGTCAGCATTCAGCCGCTCAGCCGTGACGTGTACCGCAACGACGCGCGCTGCACCCACTGCGGGGCCTGTGTCACCGTCTGCCCCAGCGGGGCTTTCGTGGTGGAGCCGGCCAGCCGGAAGGTCAAGTTCCTGGACAAGAAGTGCATGGTGTGCGGGATGTGCATCAGGGCCTGTCCTCCGCGGGCCATGGAGATGCGTATCTGAGCTATGCCCGCCTATGAGCCGAGGTTCTATCGGGACTGGAGCCGGGACCGGGACCTGATCTCTTTCACCGTCACGGTGAAGGAGTCGGATTTGCACGTGCGCGCCACCCGCAACCTGAGCCGCAAGGCGCTGAGGGTCCTCCTCAAGCACCGGGGCGCGCTGGAAGAGTACATCGGGCGGCACCCCGGGTTCCAGACCGCCCTGGCGCCGCTGCAGGTGGGACCGGACGCGCCCTTCATCGTCAGGGACATGGCTGAAGCCGCGGAAAAGGCCGGCGTGGGTCCCATGGCGGCGGTGGCCGGCGCTATCGCCGAGCATGTGGGCCGGGAGCTGCTCCCGTTCAGCCGCGAGATCATCGTGGAGAACGGCGGGGACCTGTTTCTGAAAACGCGTAAGGCAAGGTCGATCGGCATCTACGCCGGCCGCTCTTCGCCTTTCAGCGGCCGGCTGGCCCTGCGGATCGAGCCCGGGGAGACGCCGCTCGGGATATGCACCTCGGCGGGGACGGGGGGCCACTCAACGAGCTGCGGCCGTTGCGATGCGGCCGTCCTGCGCGCGGCATCGGCCGCGCTGGCCGACGCCGCGGCCACTGCGGTGGCCAACCTCATCCAG
>CALMBS010000412.1 GCA_937860285.1 uncultured Chloroflexota bacterium | reverse complement strand
GCCGAGCTGCCCCGGATGCTGTCCAGCTCCACCCGGGAGAACCCGAAGTCCTCCGGGCCTATGGTGTACATGCGGATGTGGTCGCCCTCCAGCTCGCGGACCTGGGTCTTGCCGCTGATGGTGATCTCGTCCAGGCCGTCCTCCCCGTGGACCACCAGGGCGTGGCGGCAGCCCAGCAGGCGCAGCACCACGGCCATCTTCTCGGTCAGCGATGACTCCGCCACTCCCAGCACCTGGGCCTGGGCATGGGCCGGGTTGGTCAAGGGGCCCAGGATGTTGAACACGGTGCGCACGCCGATCTCGCGGCGGGGGGCGCCGGCGTACTTCATGGCGGGGTGGAAGGACGGCGCGAACATGAACCCGATGCCCGCCTGGGAGAGGCAGGTCTCCACCTGCTCCGCGGTCAGGTCGATCTTCACCCCCAGGGCCTCCAGCACGTCGGCGCTGCCGCACTGGCTGCTGGCGGCCCGGTTCCCGTGCTTGGCCACCTTGAGCCCGGCCCCGGCCGCGGCGAAGGCCGCCGCGGTGGAGATGTTGAAGGTGGAGGCGTTGTCGCCGCCGGTGCCGCAGGTGTCCACCACCGGCCCGTCCGCGTGGACCGGGATAGCCTTGTCCCGCATCACCCGGGCCATGCCGGCGATCTCCTCGCTGGTCTCGCCCTTCATCCGCAGGGCGGTGACGAAGGCCCCGAACTGCGCCGGGGTCACCTGGCCGTCCATGATCTCGGCCATGGCCGAGGCGGCCTGCTCCATGGAGAGCGACTTCCCGCCCACCAGTGTCGAAATGGCGTCCTTTATCATGCCGGCACCTCTTTCTTCAGGAAGTTCCGCAGCAGGTCCTTGCCCGCCGGGGTCATGAACGATTCCGGGTGGAACTGCACCCCCTCCACGGGGTGCTGGCGGTGCCGCAGGCCCATGATGGTGCCGTCGTCCGTCCAGGCGGTCACCTCCAGGCAGTCCGGCAGGCCGTCGGGCGACACGGCGAGCGAGTGGTAGCGGATGGCGGAGAAGGGGTTGGGCAGCCCGGCCAGCACCCCCTGGCCGCGGTGGTGCACCAGCGAGGTCTTGCCGTGCATGACGGCCTTCGCCCGCCCCACGGTGCCGCCGTAGACCTGGCCCACGCACTGGTGCCCCAGGCAGACGCCCAGCAGGGGCAGCCGGGCCCCGAAATGGCGAATGACGTCGTTGGAGATGCCGGCCCGGTCCGGTGTCGACGGGCCGGGGGAGACCACGATGCGCTCGGGGCCCATCCGCTCGATCTCCTCGACCGTAACCTTGTCATTGCGGGCCACCACCACCTCCTGGCCCAGCTCGCAGAGGTACTGGTAGAGGTTGTAGGTGAAGCTGTCGTAGTTGTCGATCAGCAGCAGCATTGCGGCACCTTCCTCGCTTACCCCTGGCCCTCGGCCTGCTCGATGGCCGACAGCAGGCCCCGGGCCTTGTTCCGGGTCTCCTCGTACTCGCGCTCCGGCACGCTGTCGTAGACCACGCCGCAGCCGGCCTGGGCGTAGGCCACGCCGTCCTTCATCACCATGGTCCGGATGGCGATGGCCATGTCCATGTTGCCGGTGAAGGAGAGGTAGCCCACGGCGCCGGCGTAGATGCCCCGCTTCTCCGGCTCGAGCTCCGCGATGATCTGCATGGCCCGGACCTTGGGGGCGCCGGAGACGGTGCCCGCCGGGAAGCAGGCCCGCAGGGCGTCCAGGGGCGTCATGTCGTCGCGCAGCTGTCCCTGCACGTGGGTCACCAGGTGCATGACGTGGGAGTACTTCTCCACCTCCATCAGCTCGCTCACCTCCACGCTGCCCGGCACGCTCACCCGGCCGATGTCGTTGCGGCCCAGGTCCACCAGCATGATGTGCTCGGCCCGCTCCTTCTCGTCGCGGCGCAGCTCCTGCTCCAGCCGGTCGTCCTCCTCGGGGGTCCGGCCCCGGGGCCGGGTGCCCGCCAGCGGGCGGGTGATGACGGCCCCGCCCTCCACGCGGAGCAGGATCTCGGGGGAGGCGCCGACGATGCAGAAGTCCCCCATGTCGAAGAAGAACATGTAGGGCGAGGGGCTGATGGTGCGCAGGGCGCGGTAGACGTCCAGCGGGGCCGCGCGGGTGGGCCGGGCGAAGCGCTGCGACGGCACCACCTGGATGGCCTCGCCGGCGGCGATGTACTCCTTGATCTTGGTGACGGCGGCCTCGAACCCCTCTTTGGTGAAGTTAGACGTGAGGGCCGGGCCCTTCTCCGCCGGGGCTCCGGCCGCGGCCCGGGGCGGCGGCAGGGGCTGGCGCAGCCTCTCCACCAGGGCGTCGATGCGGTGCGTCGCCTCCTCGTAGGCCTTCTCGATGTTGCCGTCCAGGCGGACGTGGCTGCAGACCTTGATGCGGTGGGTGACGTGGTCGAAGACCAGGAGCGTGTCCACGAACATGAACTGGGACTCCGGCAGGCCCAGGGAGTCCTTCCGGGGGCTGGGCAGGTCCTCGAAGCGGCCCACGGTCTCGTACGAGAGGTAGCCCACGGCGCCGCCGGTGAAGCGCGGCAGGCCCTCCACGGGGATGATCTTGTGCTTGGCCATCTCCTGGGCGATGGGGGCGAAGGGGTCGGCCCCGGCCCGGCCGCTGGCGCTCACCACCAGGTAGGGGTCGGTGCCGATGAAGCTGTAGCGAGCCAGCCACTGGCCGCCCTCCACGCTCTCCAGCAGGAAGGCCCGGCCGCCGTGGCTGATCTTGAGGAAGGCGGAGACCGGGGTCTCCAGGTCGGCCACGATCTCGCGGTAGATGGGCACCAGGTTGCCCTCGGCGCGGCGGGACCTCACCTCCTCCAGGGTCGGACTACACATAATCCCCATCTCTCAGACTCCCGTACAAAACAAAAATCCCTCGCCTCCAGGGCGAGGGACCAATCCCACGCGGTGCCACCCGGCTTAGGCGTCAAACCAGAGGTTTGACGTCCATCTCTTTTCAGGTACGACCTGGCTCTCCCGGGCTATACCCTGAGCTCTGATAACGGTGCTCTCTCCGGCGAGTCCTACACGAATCTGCTTTCGCGATCCGTCTCGGTTCGCAGCTCCCGAGTCCATTCAGATCTCTGCGCCAGCACCGGCTCACACCTTCCCCGGCTCTCTGAGCTTCGCTGGAGTCCTACTACTCTCGTTCGCAGCCTTTGCTATGTAGGTCACATACTACACCAGTCGGCCCGGATTTGGCAAGTGCGCGAACAGTCCGGAGCGTGAGGAGAAGGTCACAAGGGGGTCACAGAGGGGGAGGCAACTTGGGTATGGCCAATCCCCTCATGTGGGAAAATGGCTGGTTCGCTTGAACGATCTGCGCGCTCGGCGTTTCACAGACGCAGTGCGGCTCGAGACGGGAAGGCACGCAACGCTGAAGGTGTCACCACCTGAGATTGGCCGGCATGATATAGGACAAGGCAGGCGTTTTGACATAATGTCGGCTGACAGTGCAACCTAGTATGGTATCGCCGCGTTACAGTCTCTAGAACATGGATTTGGAGCAGCAGAGGATCCTGGTCCAAAGGGCGCAGAGGGACATCAATGCATTTGGTGAGCTCTATGACGAATTCTATCCAAGGATCGTCAACTATGTCCTCAGAAGGACTGCTAGCGTTGACATTGCTCAGGAGGTCACCTCGGTCGTCTTCTTCAAGGCCTTGGAGAACATCGGGCGGTTTGAGTGGCGTGGCTTCCCCTTTTCGGCTTGGCTGTATCGAATCGCCTCCAACGAGATAGCCAACTACTATCGAGGCAATGGCCATAAGGAGTACCGCTTCGACGAGGTAGTCGGCTACGGGGCCTTCACGATCAGGTCCCGTGGATCTGAGGTTGTTGATCTGGAGGCCGACCTGCTAAAGCGCGAGGAGTTCCTGACTCTCCACAAGCAACTCTCTCAGCTCCCACTAAAGTACCAGGAGGTGATTACTCTAAGGTTCTTTGAGGAGAAGCAGATCAATGAGATCGGTGAGATTCTGGGCAAGCCGGAAGGCACGGTCAAATCGCTGCTGCATCGGGGGCTGGAGAAGTTACGAGGGAGGATGACGTAGATGCGACTCCGGCACCAGGTTCGGGTCGCATAGTTGAGGTTCATGAGAGAAGAAGACCTCGTCAAGAAGCTGGAGCACGTTGACCTCCCCAAGGCTGACTTGAAGGAGCATCAACGGCAGTTGCGGGCCGCGTTGTTGGCAACTGGCTCACGGCGTCAGCGATCGCGGCAAGGGATCGCAGGATCGTTCATCGGGATGATTAGAGCTTGGCCGAAGATGGTATCGGCGCGTTGTGAGTCGCCGCAGCGGACGCGCAGACTGGCGGCGGTGTGCACGTTGGCCATTATGATTATCGTCATCGCTCTTGCAGTCGCTCCGTTCCTCGAGGGCCGGTCGCGCAATGCTGAGGCCGCCGAGATCGCGCGCAGTAGTCCTGAGGTCAGGGAGGCTCTGGGAGGACAGGACGGCCGGGTGATCAGGGTCATTGAAGAAGGTGATACATCTGTCGTGTTCTTGAGATGCGCTGATGATTCTACTGGATCTGGCGACGTCGTGGTGGCCAGCGTGGATATGGCCAACAAGACCGTGACCTCAGCGACGTTGGTCAGCAGTTCGAAGACCCTGTCGGCCCGCACAGACTGGTACGCACTGGTCGGAGAACTTGCCTGCGATGGATCGGATGTCGTCTTCCTCAGCACTCCACTCGAGTTGCGGGCGATCTCCAATGGCATGCTGCTTTGGTCCGTGATGACATCCGCACGGCCTGAGGCAGTGATTGATGACGTTACCGGCGATGGGACCATGGAAGTGGTGGTTTCATCAGGGACCTCTATTGAGTGCCGGGACGGTTTCACTGGGGAGAGAGTGTGGCGGTTCGAATGCGGGGAACGCAGGGTCTTTCTGGACGGTGTGGGATGGGGGGGTGCGGGTCCCGACATTTGGGGCGTTGAGATTCTGGACAGAGGGGAGTCGCAGCGCATCTGGGT
>CALMBS010000411.1 GCA_937860285.1 uncultured Chloroflexota bacterium | reverse complement strand
AAAGAGGTAGCGTTGCGATCGCGGGGCTGGCCCAGGGAGATGGGCTACCTCCTGGAACACGAGCTGGGCACGAAGGCCTTTTCCACCCAGGATGCCAGGGAAGGACCGCGGGCCTTCTTCGAGAAACGCAAGCCGGAGTTCCACGGCCGGTGACCGCAGAGATACCAGTGAATTTGGAGGGAGGAAGTGCAGCCATGGAATCAGGCAAGGTGAAGATCATCGGCATCTCCGGGACTCCGGTCAAGGGGGGAAACTGCGACAGGCTGGTTCAGAAGGCGCTGGAGGCGGCCAGAGAGATTGAGGGCGTGGAGACGGAGTTCATCTCCCTCGCCGACAAGAAGATCGCTGCCTGCACCAACTGCCAGTGGTGCATTGAGAACCGGTCTCGCTGCAAGGTGAAGGATGACCTCCACGAGGTCCACGACCGGATGTTCGAGGCGGACGGGCTGATACTCGGCGGGCCGACCTACAACCAGGTGCTCAGCACGCAGCTCATCAACATATTCAGCCGGGGCAGGGAGGAAATCTTCTTCGCTCATCGGCTGGCCATCAAGGGCATCCCCGGCAGCGCGGTCACCCTGGGGTGGTTCGGGATGGGTATGGAGACGGCCCTGCACAACATCTACAACCTGATGGAGAGCTGGGGAGTATTCCCTGTGGCTTCAGGGTCGGCCATCTCCAGTACCGCCTGGAAAGGGCTGAAGGCCGACTACTCGCCCAACGGCGTCCTGGATGACCTCCGGGGGGGTATTCCTGGTCCAGGAGCAGTGCGGCCGCCGGCTGGTCAAGATAGCGAAGATGATGAAGCACGCCAGGGATGGCGGCTTGAGCGCAGCCTACGCCGTGGCCCGGAGGGACAAGAAGCTAATATGGCCTCCCGTGATGCCGCGCGCTCTAGGTCTTGAAGGTGGCCATGGTCCTCTCCAGCTCACCGGCCGTCTCCGTCAGCGACTGGGCCGCGGCCAGCGCCTCCTCCACCTGGGCCGACATCTGCTGCACTGAGGCCGATACCTCCTCCGCGGCGGCGCTGTTCTCCTGCGCCACGCCAGCGGTGTTCTCAACGGACTTGGTGACGGTCCCGGCGCCGTTGGTCATCTGCATGGTGGCTGCGGCATTCTGCTCCACTATCCGGCTGATGCGGTCTATGGCCTCCACCATGCCCGTGCTCAGCTCCTCGAGCTCCTGCGCCGCCCGGGATATCTGTCCCACCTGCTTGCCCACCGTCTGCGACCGGGAAAGGATGTCGTCCAGCGCCATACCGGCATCGGCCGCCAGCTTGTAGCCCAGCTCAACGTCCTTGCCCCCCTCCTTCATGGCGCCGACCGCCTCGCCGACACGGGCCTGGATGCCACCCACCAGGGCCGCGATCTCCTTCGTGGCGACTGACGACCGCTCCGCCAGCTTCCGCACCTCGTCGGCCACGACGGCGAAGCCCCGGCCCTGCTCACCGGCCCTGGCCGCTTCGATGGCCGCGTTCAGCGCCAGCAGGTTGGTCTGCGCCGCTATGTCATCGATAGTGGCCACGATCTTGCCGATCTCCTCCGATGTGTCACCCAGGTCCGAGACCCTGGCCGAGACCGCATCCATGGCCTTCTTGATCTTGCTCATGCCCTCCACCGTCTCGTGGACCTTCCGCGCCCCCTCGGCGGCTGACTCTGCCGTCTTTTCCCACTCCTCGTTGCCGGCCCTGGCATTGGCCGACACGTTGGCGATGGCCGTGGAGACCTTCTTGATGGTGCCGCCGGCTTCGCCCACATCGCTGGCCTGCTCCCGCGACCCGCTGGCGACCTGTTCGATGGCCGCTGACAGGTTCTCCACGCCGCTCGATGTCTCTTGAAGACAGCTGGCCTGCTCCGAGGCCCCCTTGGCAATCTGCTGAATGGTGCTGGCAATCTGCTGGGCGGCCCGCGCCGTCTGCTCGGAGGCCGCCGACAGCTGCTGGCCGGCATTGGCCACGTTGGCCGCGGTAGTCTTCATGCTGACCATCAGCGACCGCTGGTTGGCCACCATGTGGGCCATCGAGATGGAGAGCACGTCCTTCTCCGAGCGGGGCCTGGCCTCCACCGTCAGGTCGCCGGCCGCGATGTTCTTCGCCACGGCAGCCATGTCCCGCAGGTAGGCCACCGCTTCTCCATGGGCCTGGCTCAGGTCTCCCAGCTCATCATTGGACTCCACGGGGACATCCTGCTCCAGGTCGCCCTGCGCCAGGGCCTTGGAGGCCCTCGCTACGGCGAACACCGGTCTGACCACCACCACACGCACGGCGTAGATGAAGATGAACACCACCAGCAGGGCCACGACGCCGCCTATCCACCCCAGCGTCCACTTGTTGCTCGCGCCCATTCCGGAGAGGCTGCTCACATCCACTGATGTGCCCACGGCCCATCCCCAGGGCTCGAAGGTGCTGACGTAGGCCACCCTGGAGGTCGCCCCGGCGGCGCTGCCGTTTCCCCACACGTAGCTGTAGAACCCCTCGCCGTCGCTCTGGCAGATGCGCGACATGTCGGCGAACATCGATTTGCCTCCGGCATCGGTCAGCGACCCCACATCAGTGCCGATTCGGGCCGGCATGGAAGCATCCGCCAGCAGGACGGGCTGGTAGTCAGTCACCCAGAAGTACCCCTCGCCGTCCACCCCGTAGGTCAGCCCGCTGATGGCCGTCAGCGCC
>CALMBS010000410.1 GCA_937860285.1 uncultured Chloroflexota bacterium | reverse complement strand
GGACTGCTTCGCCATCGTCTTCGCCGCAGGGGCATCATCACCGGGTGAAGTCTGCGACACGGGCCAGGCTCCGCCGGGCGGAGCTTCCACCACGGGCAAGGCTGCGTCGGGCGAAGCCCGCGCCACGGGGGCATCATCACCGGGCAATGACTCCGCCGCGAGCACGGCCGGCGGCGGCGTTCCCGGGCCAACGTGCTTCCTGGTGGACGTCGGCACCCCGGGCTTCACCGTCTCCGGCGCCGCCAGCACCCCTGTGTCTGGCGCCACCGGCTGGCGCACCCAGGTCAGGGCGCCGCTCTCGCTGACCTTCGACCGCTGCCGGGTGCCGGAGGGGAACGTCCTGGGAACGCCGGGGCAGGGATATAGCCTGGGCCGGCGGTGGCTGCCGACCCGCCGCCTGGTCCGGGGCGCCCGCTGCGTGGGCGTGGGCCAGCGACTCCTGGACGAGGCCAAGGCCCACGTGGAATCGTGGCAGTCCTTCGGGCAGCAGATCTTCCGCCGCCCGGGCGTCGAGTCGGCCCTGGCCGACATCGCCGTCAGCCTGCATGCCTGCCGGCTGCTGGTCTACGAGGCCGCCTGCAAGGCCGATGCCGAGGCGCTGGCCAGTGCCGGCGGCGCGCCCGCGGCCCCTCCCGCCGGAAGCATCAAGCGGGAGGCGGCCATGGTCAAGCTCTTCGCCACCCAGACCATCCGCACGGTGGCCGACCGGGTGTCGCACCTCTACAACGGCCCGCCCTACATCCAGGGCCTTCCCATGCAGCGCCTCTGCGCCGACGCCCTGGCCACGAACGCCGTGGACCTGGCGCTGGAGCTCCAGAGCAGTATAATTGCTTCGGACATCATGAAAGGACTGAAGGTGTAGCCTACATGGCCAAGAAGATAGCCCTGCCCCTCACGGACGAAGCGGTGGCCGGCCTGCGGGCCGGGGACGACGTCCTGCTCTCCGGCATCATGTACGTCGGCCGCGACTCCGCCCACAAGAGGATCGTCCAGGCCCTCGACGAGGGCCGCCCCCTGCCGTTCCAGCTCGCGGGCCAGACCATCTACTACATGGGCCCGTCTCCGGCCAAGCCGGGGCAGGCCATCGGCTCCGCCGGTCCGACCACCAGCGGCCGCATGGACAGCTACTCCCCGCGGCTCATGGCCGAGGGGCTGAGGGGCATGATAGGCAAGGGCATGAGGTCGCCGGCGGTCAAAGAGGCCATGAAGCAGTACCGGGCCGTCTACTTCGCCGCCATTGGCGGGGCCGGGGCCCTGATCTCGAAGGCCATCAAGACCTCGGAGGTCATCGCCTACGAAGAGCTGGGCGCGGAGGCCGTGCTGCGGCTGGAGGTGGAGGATTTCCCGGTCATCGTGATCAACGACATCTACGGCGGGGACCTCTACGAAGAGGGGAAGGCCAAGTATCGGCGGCAGTAGGGCGGCAGCGGGCGGGCGGCAGGGCCGCAGCGGGCGGGCGGCAGGGCCGCAGGGCCGCAGCGGGGCGCCCGGGGAGTGGCCCCCGGCTGGGGCAGTGGATTGACATCGCGCGAGACGGAACAGGAGGCTAAATGGCTCTCTTTGGCACCAGTGGCGTAAGGGGGGTTTTCGGAAAGGACCTCACCCTCGGCCTGTGCCGGGACGTGGCATCGTCCCTGGGCACCATCCTGCCGGCGGGGGCGAGGGTGTGCATCGCCAACGACTCCCGGACCAGCGGTCCGGCCATCAAGGAGGCCGTGGTCGCCGGGCTCAATGCCTGCGGGATCGAGACCGCGGACCTGGGCCTGCTGCCCACGCCCGCGCTGGCCCTGCTCACCAGGGAGATGGAGTTCGAGACCGGCATCATGATCACCGCCTCGCACAATCCCCCGGAGTTCAACGGCCTCAAGCTCTTCAGGGCGGACGCCCTGGGGTACAGCCGGGAGATGGAGGACCAGATCGAGTCCGTCTACCGGTCGAAGCGCTTCCGCAAGGGCAGCGGCGCCACGGCCCGCAAGGGCGAGGGCATGCGCCAGAAGTACCTGGCGGCCGTCCAGGGCCGGCTGCCGCCGCAGGGCCTCAACCGGAAGCTCAAGATCGCGGTGGACCCCGGCAACGGCGCGGCCTCCGGCTTCGCCGCCTGGGTCTTCACTCAGCTGGGCCTGGACGTAGTGACCATAAACGATTTCCCCGACGGCCGCTTCCCGGGACGGGACCCCGAGCCCAAGGAGGACACCCTCCACAAGACCGTGGCCTTCCTCAAGCAGTCGAAGGCGGACCTGGCCGTCTGTTTCGACGGAGACGCCGACCGGGTGGTCTTCTGCGATGCCGAGGGCTTCATGGGCTTCAACGAGCCCATCGCCTTCATCTCCCGCCTGGCCGTACAGGAGAGCGGGCGGAAGGTCATCGCCACCACGGTAGAGAGCGGCCGGCTCCTGGAGCTGGCCACACATGACCTGGGGGTGAAGGTGTACCGGGGACGGGTCGGCGATGCCGACGTGGCCCACCTGGCCCTCGAGCACGACGCCGCCATAGGCGTGGAGCAGGTGGGAGTGTACATCCTGCCCACCATGGGCTACTATCCCGAGACCATCTTCGCCGCCCTGACCCTGCTTTGCCACATCGAGGGCCCGCGGGAGATCCGGGACTTCTTCCAGAAGATGCCGCCGCTCTTCTTCGACAAGGGCCGGGTGACCTGCCCCAACGAGGAGAAGTCCACGCTCATGGCCGTCATCGCCCAGCAGGCCCACGAGTTCGGCGCGGTGAGCGTCAACACGCTGGACGGGGTGCGCATGGAGTTTCCCGACGGCTGGATGCTGATCCGGGCCAGCGGCACCGAGCCCGTGATCCGCGTGCTGGCGGAGTCGCCCTCCGCCGACAGGACGGCGGAGCTGATTGACAGGGGTGTTAAATTGGTTCAGAGCTTCGTTTCCGGGAGTATGCAATGAAGACCCTCCTCCTCTGCGGCGGCATCGGCAAGCGCATGTTTCCCATCGCTGAGGACAAACTCCTCCTCAACTTTTTGGGGCGGCCCCTGCTGCGCCACCAGCTGGACAAGATGAAGGAGGCCGGCCTGCAGGACCTGGTGGTGGTGGCCAACCCCCACAACGTCAGCCAGATCGAGCGCATCATCCGCGAGGCCGCCGGCTTCCGCGCCAGCTTCGTGGTCCAGGAGGAGGCCCTGGGCATCGCCAACGCGCTGGAGACCGCGCACCGCTTCCTCAAGGGCCAGCTCCTGATCATCAATCCCAACGACGTCTTCGAGACGGCAGCCCTCACCTCCCTGCTGCGCAGCGGGAAGAGGGGCGGCTCCGCCCGCGGTGGTGCCGCCGGCACCGCCGATCGTGGTGCCGCCGGCACCGCCGATCGTGGTGCCGCAGCGTACCTGGTCGGCTACGAGGTCAAGGACTACTTCCCCGGAGGCTACCTGGTGACCAACAGCCGGAACGAGCTGCGCCGGATCGTGGAGAAGCCCCCGCGGGGAGAGGAGCCCAGCCGCCTGGTGAACATCCTGCTGCACCTGCACACCGAGGCGGCCGACCTGATGAAGTACATCGCGCGGGTGGAGACCGAGCGCGACGACGTCTACGAGTGCGCCCTGGACCTCATGGTCCGCGAAGGCCGCCGCATCAGGGTGGTGCCCTACAGCGGGTTCTGGAAGGCCATCAAGTACCCCTGGCACATCTTCGGCATCACCCGGCACTTCCTCGACCACTGCCGGCCCAGCATCTCCCCCACGGCCCAGGTGTCCCCCAGGGCGGTGGTGGAGGGGCGGGTCATCATCGAGGACGGGGTGCGGGTGCTGGAAAACGCCGTCATCAGGGGCCCGGCCTATATCGGCGCCAAGTCCATCATCGGCAACAACGTTCTGGTGCGCGACTACAGCCACATCGGGCGCAACTGCGTGGTGGGCTACTCCACGGAGGTCAAGGGCTCCTACATCGGCGACAACTGCTGGTTCCACTCCAGCTACGTGGGCGACTCCATTATCGACGACAACTGCTCCCTGGCCGCCGGCACCGTGCTGGCCAACTTCCGGTTCGACGAGAGGAACGTCCGGGTCAAGGTGAGCGGGCAGGTCGTCGACACGGGCCTGGACAAGTTTGGTGCTATAATGGGTGCTGGGTCAAAGACCGGCATCAACGCCAGCGTCATGCCGGGGGTCAGGATAGGCCCCAGCTCATTCGTCGGCTCTCATGTCTGCCTCATGAGGGACCTTCCGGCCAACAAGCTGGTGATGATGGAGCCGCGCTACCGTGTGCTGGACAGCGACATTATCGCGGCGGACAACAAGAAGGCCGACCTGATGAAGAAGTTGGAGAAGCTGTAATGTGTGGAATCATCGGCTACGTCGGGGACACCGCGGCGGCCCCGATCCTGCTTAAGGCGCTGCGGAACCTGGAGTATCGCGGCTATGACTCGGCGGGCATCGCCACCATCCACAACGGCAAGGTGAGCGCCGAGAAGGACGTGGGCAAGATCGACCAGGTGTGCGGCAAGCACGACCTGGAGAAGCTGCCCGGGAACGTCGGCATCGGCCACGTGCGCTGGGCCACCCACGGGGACGTGACCCAGGTCAACGCCCACCCCCACTTCGACTGCAAGGGCGAGATCGCCGTGGTGCACAATGGCATCGTGGAGAACTACCGGGAGCTGCGCACCCGCCTGGAGCCCAAGCACCGCTTCGTCTCCCAGACCGACACGGAGGTCATCCCGCACCTGATCGAGGAGTACATGGATGCCGGGGCCACGCTGGAGCAGGCCGTGCTGCAGACCAGCCGGCAGCTCAAGGGCTGCTACGCCTTCGCCGCCGTCTGCGTGAAGGAGCCGGACCGCGTGGTGGCCACGCGGCGGGAGAGCCCGCTGGTGGTCGGGGCCAACAGCCACCGCGCCTTCATCGCCAGCGACGCCCTGGCCTTCCTGCAGGAGACCAACCGGGTGGTGTTCCTGGAGGACGGCGAGTTCGTGATCCTGGGCAAGACGGTGACCTTCCTGGACCAGGACGGGAAGCCGATCAAGAAGGAGTTCAAGGAGGTCGACTGGAAGTGGGACCAGGCGACCAAGCAGGGATATGACTACTACATGATGAAGGAGATCCTGGAGGAGCCGCAGGCCATCAGGCAGGCCATGATGCAGGACCGCAAGCTTCTGCTGGAGATGGGCATCGGCATCCTGCGGTCCCGGCAGGTGGTCATCACCGCCTGCGGCACGTCGCGCTTTGCCGCCCTCATCGGCCGGTACCTCTTCTCCCGCCTGGCCGGGAAGTTCTGCGACGTCATCATGGGCTCCGAGTTCCAGTACTTCTCCGACTCCATCGACCGGAACACCCTGGTGATCGCCGTGTCCCAGAGCGGGGAGACGGCCGACGTCATCCAGGGCGTGAAGCGGGCCAAGGAGAACGGGGCCCAGGTCTACTCCATCGTCAACACCGTCGGCTCCACCCTGGCCCGGATGGCCGACCGGGTGCTCTATCTCAACTGCGGCCCCGAGATCGGGGTGGCCGCCACCAAGACCTTCGTCAGCCAGCTGACGCTCTTCTACCTGCTGGCCTTCACCATGGAGAACCGCCTCGACGACGGCATCCAGCAGCTGCTGGACATCTGCCCCCTGATCGAGCAGAACGTCAAGCAGAACAACAAGGGCCTCCAGGTGCTGGCGCAGAAGACCCGGGACCGGAACGACTTCTACTACATCGCCCGGGGCATCAACTTCGCCATCGCGGCCGAGGGCGCCCTCAAGATGAAGGAGATCTCCTACATCCACGCCGAGGGCATGCCCGCCGGGGAGCTGAAGCACGGCACCCTGGCCCTGGTCGACCACGGCACCCCCATCGTGGTCGTGGCCCCGGACGACTACACCTACGACGAGACCATCGCCAACGCCCACGAGACCAAGGCCAGGGGGGCCTTCGTCATCGGCCTCTCGGAGGAGACCAACCCCATATTCGACGCCTGGATACCCATTCCGGATGTGGACGAGATCTTCCAGCCCCTGGTGACCGTGGTGCCCCTGCAGCTGCTGGCCTACTACTCCGCGCTGGCCCGCGGGCGCGACCCGGACAAGCCGCGCAACCTGGCCAAGTCAGTCACGGTGCTCTAGAGGAGGTGCCTGCCGAGATGGGCTCAGCGATGTCCGAAGCCGGCCGCGCCAGGGCCGCCGCACAGCGGACGGCAGCCGCGCCCCGGACGATCGCCCCGCGCCGGACGGCCGCCGCCATCCTCATCGTCGCCATGCTGGTCGCGGTCATCGCCGCCGGCTTCGGCTGCGCCAGGGACAACAGGGCCTTCCCGCAGCTGATGGACTCGCTGCCCCGGACCGTGGGGGACTTCACCTACTGTGACATCAAGTCCGTGAACTCGGACACGGACCTGTGGGACATCTTCGACGCCTTCGAGGCCAGCGCCGACGCCCGCCAGGTGGAGGACCTGATCCAGGTGATCGCCGATGTCCACGTGTACGCCAGGGCGGTGAGCTACGACAACGCCGCGCTGGCCGGCCCGGCCACGGTCTTCCGCGGCGACCTGGACATGGCCTATCTCCGGCTTCAGATGGAGAACAGGGGCTACACCCGGTCGGCCAACAAGAGCGCCGAGGTCTGGCTGCCCCAGGAAAACAGCACCTACACCGACGCGGTGGGCATCCGCGACAGCGCGCTGTACCTGGGTGACAGCACCGACGTCATAGCCTGCATCAGCGCGGCCGCCAGCGGCGACGCGCTCTCGCTGTGGGATGACCCCAACCTCAAGACAGTGGCGGATAAGCTCCCCAACGGCATCGTGGTCAGCGTCCACCGGGCCGCCGCCGGCCACGGAGAGAGCTACACCGGGCTGGTGGCCTACGGGAAATCCTACGGCAAGGCCAATCGCGACGCGCTCAACGTCAAGGCGGTGTACCTGTTCGGCCACGATCCGGCCGCCCGCGCAGCGCAGCTGGCCATCGAGGACCACTCCCGGTCCCTGTTCGACGACGTCACCATCAAGACCGAAGGCAACCTGGTCGTGGTCACCGCCAGGGTGCCCATAACCCGCTTTGCCGCCAGCCTCGAGTTCTAGCGTGCCCGGCCGTCCCCGGGGCGGCCGGCAGCGGAGGAAGGATTCGTGCCGCAAGAGGAGAGACGGGGGTTCCACCCGGAGGGCGAGGGGGTCCGCCTCAGGACCCTCCTGCCGCTTTTCGAGGTGAGCCAGGCCCTCATGTCGGAGGTCAAGCTGGACCGCCTCTTCGGCCTCATCGTCAACGTGGTGCAGCAGGAGACGAAGGCGGACCGGGTCTCCCTGATGCTGCTGGACGGCCTCTCCCAGCAGCTGTCTATCGAGGCCGCGGTGGGACTGCCCCCGGAGGTGGCGGCCACCGCCCGGGCCACCGTCGGGCAGGGCATCGCCGGCTCGGTGGCGCAGACGGGACAGGCCCTGGTGCTCAACGGCATACTCCAGCACGAGTGGGAGCAGGAGGGGCAGGCGATCACCTCGGCCATCTGCGTCCCGCTCAAGGTCAAGGGCAGCGTCATCGGGGTGCTCAACAGCAGCAACGTCACCCGGGAAGGGAACTTCGGCGAGGGCGACCTGGACATGATGTTCGTCCTGGCCGGGCAGGCGGCCATAGCCATCGAGAACGCCCGGCTCTTCGAGGAGCTCCGCGCCAAGCAGGCCGACCTTGAGCAGCTGCTGGCGGAGCTGCTCAAGGCCCAGGAGGAGGAGCGGCAGAGGATCTCCACGGAGATACACGACAGCGTGGCCCAGCTCATGGTGAGCGCCTCCTATCACACCCAGTCGTCCAGCGCGCTGCTCTCGCAGTCCAAGTTCGAGCGGGCCCGGGACGAGGCGGAGCAGGCCACCAGGATCATCGGCCGCTGCGTCAAGGAGCTCCGGGGCATCGTCACCGAGCTGTACCCCCCCGCCCTCAGCGAGCTGGGCCTGCTGGGGGCCCTGCAGGAGAACGTGGAGTACTTCCGCCGGGAGACCGGCACCTCCTGCCGCATACTGAACACCGACCTGCCGCCGCAGCTGTCGCCGGTCCAGGACATGGTCATCTACCGGGTGGTGCAGGAGGCCTTGAACAACGTCCGCAAGCACGCCCAGGCCACCGATACCGAGATCAGCCTCGACTGCGACGAGGGCCGGCTGGTGATCGAGATATGGGACAACGGCCGCGGCTTCGACGCCCCCGCGGCCGGGGGGTCCCGGCCGGCGTCCGGGGGCGTGGGGCTGCTGACCATGAGGAGCCGGGCGCAGATGCTGGGCGGCGACCTCAGGGTCGAGTCGCGGCCCGAGGGAGGGACCCGGGTGGTCTTGACAATACCCCGGTCCAGCCCTGACAATCTGTCACGCGACCGGAAGGAGTCGCGCGAGGACCCATCATCGGTCGGAGGAGGCTCGCCTTGAAGTCGATACGGGTGCTGCTGGTAGACGACCACCAGGTGGTGCGCGAGGGGCTCAAGCGCATGCTGGACCTGGACGCGGATATCGAGGTGGTGGGGGAGGCGGCCTCCGGGGAGGAGGCGCTGACCCGGGCCGAGCAGCTGTCCCCCGACGTCATCCTGATGGACGTCAAGATGCCGGGCATGGGCGGCATCGACGCCATCCGCGAGCTCAAGGCCCGGGAGTCCACGGCCGGGGTCATCGTCATGACGGTGTACGAGGACAAGTACCTGGCCCAGGCCGCGGAGGCCGGGGCGGTGGGCTACCTGCTCAAGGACGTCAGCCGGGACGAGCTGGTCAAGGCCATCAAGGCCGCCCACCAGGGGCAGTCCCCCTTCGCGCCGGCCATCAGCCGGACCCTCTTCACCCAGTATGCCGCCCTGACCAAGGCCAGCCACGACAGCGTCCTGTCGCGGCGGCAGGTGGAGATACTGCGCCTCATCGCCTCCGGCGCCACCAACAAGGAGATCGCCTCCAGGCTCTTCATCAGCTCGGCCACCGTCAAGCGGGAGACCAACGCCATCTTCGCCTCCCTCAACGTCAACGACCGGGCGGAGGCCGTCTCCGCCGGCTACAAGATGGGCCTCCTCTGACCCCACCCCGGGGGGCCTCCCCGCCCCGGCGCCCGGCCCGTCCTGAGCGTGCCTGAGCTAACAAGCTCGCCATTGCTATCCATTTGGGACTTCTCCCGGAACGCTCCCGCTGGCAGAATGGACTCTACATAGCCTGCCTATGGCAGAGAACCCACAGGGAGAGGTCTATGGGTCTTGAAGCGCCCCGCGTTGACACGCCCCCTGGCGAGGACGCCCCGGACGCTATGCGCGCCGGGGAGACCGACGTCATTCGCGCCATGGTCATCGACAGCCGAGAAGCCATGCGCGAGGGACTGCGCACCATGCTCAACGGCGATGACCGGATCACGGTCATCGGGGCGTTCAGCGGCGGCCAGG
>CALMBS010000409.1 GCA_937860285.1 uncultured Chloroflexota bacterium | reverse complement strand
ACGAGCGCGCGGCCATCCTCTATCGGGCCGTCGATTGGTCGGCGGTGCCGCGGACACCGAGGTCTATATTCTGAGCAAGGAAGAGGGCGGGCGTCACACCCCCTTCTTCAACGGGTACAAGCCGCAGTTCTACATCCGGACCACCGACGTTACCGGGTCCATCGAGCTGCCGCAGGGCGTGGAGATGGCCATGCCGGGCGACAACGTGAAGATGAGGATCAAGCTGATCACCCCGGTGGCCATGGACGAAGGCCTGAGGTTCGCCATCAGGGAAGGCGGCCGTACCGTGGGATCCGGTGTGATCACCAAGATCATAGAGTAGGGATGGTAAGTGGCCAAGAAAGCTGACGTAAGGGGCATAATCTATCTCGCCTGTACACAGTGCAAGGAAAGGACATACACTACAAGCAAGAACCGGAAGAATGACTCTCAGCGCCTGGAGCTGAAGAAGTTCTGTCCCCGTTGCCGGGCTCAGACCCTCCACAAGGAGACCAAATAGTGGTCTCCAAGAAGGTCAGTGCCATCAAGGGCAGGCTCCCCAGGTTCAGGTTCGTCGGTGACATCATCGGCGAGCTGAAGAAGGTGACCTGGCCCACGCGGGACGAGGCCCTGAGGCTGACCTTCATGGTTCTGGTGGTCTGTGCGGTGGTAGGCGTCATTCTGGCACTCCTGGACTACGGCTTCGGCCGTCTGGTCCAGGATGTCTTTTTGAAGTGATGGCTGATGGAAGATAAGGACAAACGCTGGTACATGGTGCACACCTACACCGGGCATGAGAACCAGGTGGAGGTGAACCTGAGGCAACGCATCAAGTCCATGGCGGCAGAGGCTGAGATATTCGATGTTCTGGTCCCGAACATCGAGGAGATTGAGATAAAGGAAGGCCAGCGGCGGACCATATCCAAGAAGCTGTTCCCCGGCTATGTCCTGGTCCAGATGCGGATGAGCGACAAGAACTGGGCCATCGTGAGGAACACGCCGGGGGTGACCAGCTTCGTGAGCACGCAGGATGAGCAGGGGAAGCTCATCCCGGCGGCCCTGGAGCAGCAGGAGGTGGACGCCATTCTGGACCGGATCAAGGCCGGCGCACCCCAGGTCAAGGTCGGACTGTCCAAGGGCCAGAGCGTGCGCATCGTCGATGGCCCGTTCCTTGATTTCGCCGGTGTGATTGATGAGATCAATCCCGAGAAGGGGAAGGTGAAGGTGCTGGTTTCGTTCTTTGGGCGGGAGACGCCCGTCGAGCTTGATTTTCTGCAGATAGAGAAGCTATAGAGATGGCAAAGAAAGTAAAGGCAATCGTCAAAATCGCGCTGCCGGCGGGCAAGGCCACGCCGGCTCCCCCGATCGGCCCGGCCCTGGGACAGCACGGGGTGAACATCATGGCCTTCTGCAAGGAGTACAACGACCGCACGGGTTCCCAGGAGGGGAGCATCATTCCGGTCGAGATCACGGTTTTCGAGGACCGGACGTTCACCTTCATACTGAAGACGCCTCCGGCGGCGGACCTGCTGCGAAAGGCCATGGGTGTGGAAGCGGGAAGCGGTGCCCCCAAGACCAAGCCCGTGGGCAAGCTGTCGCGTGACAAGCTGCGCGAGATCGCCAAGCTCAAGATGAAGGATTTGAACGCGACGGACCTGGAAGCCGCCACCAAGATGGTCGAGGGCACGGCGCGCAGCATGGGAATCGAGGTTGAGTGATCTATGCCGAGTCATGGTAAGAAGTATCAGGAAGCCGCAAAGCTGATCGACCCGAAGAAGACCTATGGCCTGGTGGAAGCCGTCGACCTGGCCAGGAAGACCTCCTACACGAAGTTCGACCAGACGGTGGAGCTCCATTTCCGGATGAACCTGGACCAGCGGGCCGCGGACCAGCAGATCAGGGGTATCGCCCTTCTGCCCCACGGCCTGGGGAAGAAGATACGGGTGCTGGTCTTCGCCCAGGGCGAGGCCGCGAAGATTGCCGAGGAGGCCGGCGCGGACAGC
>CALMBS010000408.1 GCA_937860285.1 uncultured Chloroflexota bacterium | reverse complement strand
TGTAACGGTGTTTCAGGATGTGGATGCCCACCATCAGGCGAATGGGTTTCCCGCTGTCAATGTCATTCTAAAAGTGTACCAGTTTTGTCAAAGTAAAAGTGTACCACCCCCTGGGACTGAAGTTGTTTTACGGTGGTGATGAGGTCACCATATCTTCTCCTTGTTTGGGACGAAGCTGTTTGCTGAAAGCATGCTCTTTGAGACGATAGCTGTGGCCCTTGATATTGATCACCCTGGAATGGTGGAGCAGGCGGTCCAGGATGGCCGAGGCGATGACAGGATCGCCGAAGAGCTCCTGCCAGTCGATAAAGCTCTTGTTCGAGGTGATGATAGTTGAGCTTTTCTCATAGCGGTAAGAGATAAACTGGAAAAAGAGATAGGCCTCGCGGCTGTCTACGGGCAGATACCCCACTTCATCAACGATGACCAGGGAGGCGCTCAGATAGGCCTTCCCCTTGGATTGGCTCTCCTTGAGTTTGCCGATCAGGGTGTTCATGGTGGTAAAATAGACCTTGAAGCCGTGGCTGCAGGCCTTGATGGCGAGCGAAACTGCCAGATGGGTCTTTCCCACCCCGGGAGGGCCCAGAAAGATCACGTTTTCGTGTTTAGTCAGGAACGTCAAATCAAAGAGCTCCATGACGGCCTTCCTGTCCAGATGGGGATGGAAAGAGAACTCATACTCTTCGATGGTCTTGGCGAAGGGCAGCCCGGCTATCTTCATGGATGTTTCGATCCTTCGCTTTTCCTTGGCCGCCACTTCCTCTTCCAGCAGGTGGTCCAGGAAGGAGAGATACGAGGCCTTGCCGTCCTCGGAGCGGGTGGCGACGGTATCGAGCACCTCGGCCGCGCGGGTGAGTTTGAGGCGCTTGAGGTTATCCTGGAGGCGATCATAGGTCAGCTGTTCCATGAGACACCTCCCTGGGCGTATTTTTCGTATTCCGTCAAGGATCTTGCGGCCACCCCGACCCAGAGGCTGCCGACCGAGAGCCCCCGGGTGGCCTTGCCTTTTGCTTTCCCGTATTTGCGTCCCAGCTGTTCCTTGTCACGCCTGAGCTCTTCATAGAACCGGGGATTGCGGACAAGGTTGTGCTTTCCCTGCGGCTCGATGTATTCCGCCAGAAGGTCCTGGTCGTGATAGATCCGGATAACACCGTTTTTGACCTTGAGCATGACCCTTTTGCCGACAAAACGATGGGGGACATCGTAGAGGTTCGTGTTGTAAGAGATCCGACAGTCCCGGTAGACCTTGCGGAAGACCTTGAGGGAGGTGTCGTAATCCGTGGCTGGCAACCGCCTAAGGTGGGGAATCTCCTCGTGCCAGCGCTCCTGCACAGGCCGGTGATGGGTGCCGTGCACTCTGCGGTTGGCGGTGTCGTTGAGCCACTCCAGAAGATCTTCATTGGCCTTCTCGATAGAGCTGAACGAGTAGCCCCGCCAGAACCGCTCCCGGATGTAGTCGATGGGGCGCTCGACCTTGCCCTTCACCCAGGGGCTGTAGGGAGGCGCCGCCAGGGACTGGAAACCGTAGTGACGGGCAAAGTGGAGGTACTCCGTGTTAAAGATGGGCCTGCCCTGGTCGCGACCGGTCACCACGTGCTTCATGTTGTCGTAGAGGATTTCCGCGGGGATCCCCTGGAGATATCGGAAGGCCCGGATGTGGCCGTCCATGAAGCTCTCCAGGGTGCAGCGTCCCATAAACTCGGCATAGAGGGTCCGGCTGTAACCCAAAACCAGGACAAAGGCAAAGATCGTGGTTGTCCTGCCCGAGGGTTCTGCCACCTGGAAGTCGCCCCAATCGAACTGGGCCTGGCGCCCCGGCTGCGTCTCGAACCGGATATAGGCCAGCCGTGTCTTCTGCTCTTTAATGGACCGGACATAGTCCCGGACGATCCCGTAGCCACCCGGGTAGCCTGCCTTCCTGAGCCGATCAAAGATCCAGGTGGCCTGATAGTCGTCCTCTTCCAGAAAGTCCCGGATCATCGGGCAATAGGGCTCCAGGATTGACGGCCGACGTTTCTGCTTGCGGTATTGAGGGAAGGTCTCGCTTTCAAGATGGCGCTTGACCGTGTTTCGATGGATGCCGAACGTCCTGGCGATCTTCCGGACGCTGCAGCCGTTGCGCTGTAGTGCAATCATGTCCATAAATACCTCCTTGGAAATCATCGGTAACACCTCCTCTCTCGAGGGCGATGTTACCATCGGTTCATGCTCCAGGTGGTACACTTTTCAGTGACATTTTTGGTACATTATTGCACTGACATCGACAGATGCTCTCGTATTTGATCATGCTCAGACCTACAAACTGCCTCACTTCTTTGACAGCTTGCGAATTTCCTTCCGCGGCATCGAGCTGCAACTTGTATTGGCCAATATCGTTGGACAGCAGAACGGCGCGGATTTCCTTCTGAGTGTCTTCATGAACTGCGTCCATATAACCCAGTTTAGTGTAACTGTTCTGGATCAGGTACGTCGCGGCATATTGCAGAGCCACTCTGGGCAAAGCGGCTTTTTGTTCCAGCGACTGGCCCGCGGCATAAAAGTCACCTTCTACGATCATTTTTTCCAGCATGGCAGCCAGGCGGTTTGCCCGGTCGCGGTTCTCATCGGCGCGGTCCCGAAGGATTTTCAAGAGGC
>CALMBS010000407.1 GCA_937860285.1 uncultured Chloroflexota bacterium | reverse complement strand
TCCCGCCCTCGTTGACCTCGATCGATATGCCGCGGAGCACCAGAATCACGTCCGCGTATTTGACTTCGACGTCGCGCAGAACGAGCAGTGCCACGGATGACCTCCCTATGCTGCCGTAGTCAGCTCTTCTCCGAGGTAGGCCTTGATTACCTCGGGATCATGCCGTATCTCGTCGGGCGTTCCTTCGGCTATCTTCCGCCCGAAGTTGAGGACCATGAGCCGGTCTGTCACGTTCATCACCACGCCCATGTCATGCTCGATCAGGATTATGGGTGTCCGCGCGTGCTTGCGGACGCTGAGGATGAAGCGGGTCATGTCCTCCTTCTCGCCGGCATTCATGCCGGCCATCGGCTCGTCGAGCAGCAGCAGCTTCGGCCGCTGCGCCAGGGCCCGCCCCAGGTCTATGCGTTTCCGCACTCCGTACGGCAGGGCGGCCACCACGGACTTGCGCCAGCGTTCCAGCTCCAGGAAGCCGATGATCTCCTCACCGACCTCGCGGGTCCGTATCTCCTCCCGGTGCGCCCTTCCGAAGTAGAGGGCCCCCTCGACCCACAGGGACTTGAAGTAGAGGTGCCTGGCAGCCATCAGGTTCTCCACCACGGTCAGCCCCGTGTACAGCTGTATGTTCTGGAAGGTGCGGCTGATCCCCAGCCGCGCGATCCGGTCCGGCCGCAGCCTGGCAATGCTCTTGCCCTCGAAGAGGATGTCTCCACTCTGGATGCGGTAGAACCCGTTGATGCAGTTGAGAGTGGAGGTCTTTCCGGCGCCGTTCGGTCCTATGATGCCGAAGATCTCGTTCCCGCGGACCTCGCCGGTCACCCCGTTGATGGCCTTCACTCCACCGAAGGCCAGATGGATATCGTTCAGCCTGAGTATGGGCTCACCGCCGCTATTGTCCATCATGCACCTCCCGGCCGTCACTGCCTCGGCACGTTGCTGGTCTCCATGCCCCCGTCTACCTGCAGTATCTTGCCGGTGACCCACCGCGCTGCCGGCGAAACCAGGTACAGGGCCGCGGCCGCGATGTCCCGGGGCTCTCCCAGGGCCTTCATGGGCGTCAGCTCGGCCATCTTATCGCGCAATGCGGGGTCCAGGAACCCCTTGAGGGCATCCGTCATAGTTGACCCTGGAGCTATGGCGTTGACCCTCACGTCAGGGGCCAGGTCGGCCGCCATGAGCCGGGTCAGGTGGTCCAGCGCGGCCTTCATCGTGCCGTAGACCGTGAAGTTGGGTTGCACCAGGCGCCCGGCGGCCGAGCTGATATTGATGACGCACCCCTTGCTCTTCTGAAGGTGAGGCAGGCAAATCCGGGCAAAGGTGAAGGCGCTGGCCACGTTGAAATCAAAGGATTTCAGCAGAAAGCCCCTCTTTGTCCTGGCGATCTCGTTGGGCCCGGTGCCTCCGGCATTGTTGACGATGATGTCTATCCGGCCGAAGGTCTCGATGGTCCTGGCCGCCAGTCCCTCAAGCTGGGCGTCGTCCAGGACGTCGCATTTCACGGCGAGGGACTCGGCGCCGAGGGCCCTAGCCCTCTCTACATTGGCCCGGAGGTCCTCTTCGGTCCTGGCAGCGAACACCACCCTGGCGCCCGCTTCGGCGAAAGTGAGGCCGATGCACTGTCCGATGCCCCGGCCGGCGCCGGTCACGATGGCCACCTTGCCATCCAGTCTGAACCAGTCTGCAATCATCTTTCCTCCCGGAGTCCCGATCTCACGCACCGGGTGACTGTCGCCGGCGGCGCCGCCAGAACCAGGGCCGACAGCTGCAGTGCGGCGGCAGCCGTACGCGAATAGGAGCATACGGGCCCGGAGCGCCCACGATCATGATAGTGCCGGGTCTCGCCGATATCTGTCAGCGAACCCCTGAACCTGGTGTAAGCAAAAAGGAGACAGTGGACGCCTCGCATGGGCCTTGCCGCCATTGTACCATGGCCGGCTGGCTGGCGGGGTCCTCCCGTTGTCGCTGCACAGTGTCGGGGTTTTGACGACAGCGGATTCAGCGATTGCCTGACAGACGCGGCCGGAACGCGAGGGACATAATCTATGGTTGTGTACTCCGGGTCGTCATGCCCTGGCGAAGGTGTGTCGAGGCCGGGTGATACCGGACCGGTCAAAGAAGCAGGCACACGTTGTCTGCGGCGATAAGGTGCAGGGCATGATCCCTCTTAGAGCAGGTCATATCGGCTGAAAGGAGAGAGACGGTGGCTGAGAAGAAGACGGCTAAGGCGACTACGAAGACAACAGCGGCCAGGAAGGTCAAGGCGGCGGGCAAGAACTACCGTGACATGAGCGGCCCGTTCGACCCCGACCTGAAGTTCGAGGATTTCTCCAAGGAGTTTCTGCTGGAGCTGATCAATGTCTACCAGTTTGCCTGGGTGCAGCTGGCGACCAAGTTCATGGACAGCATTGCGCAGCGCTACGGTCACCAGGTGGCAGAGGAAATCAACCTGGACGCCTGGAGGCGGATGAGCCGGAAGGTCAATCCGTACTACGCCAGGGTGGGCAAGATCCCGATGAAGACCGTTGTCGACTCGATAAAGGCGCTGCAGCTGCCTCTGGACAACACCATCGGGCCCATCTACCGCATGCAGTACGAGGTCATCGATGAGAACCACGTGGTCATGACCCTGCCCAGGTGCCGCACCCTGGAGGCCATCGAAAGGGACGACCCGAAGAGGATACCGCAGATCTGCCAGAAGCTGGAGCAGATCATGATCGAGCACTACCTGATGAACGACTACATCAAGGTGGTGCCGCTGAAGCTGCCTCCCAGAAAGAGCAAGGATGAGATCTGCTGCGTCTGGGACCTGACACTTCAGAAGGAGAAGCAGCCCCGGTGGGACGGGTGGCAGAAGGTGGGTGACAAGTGGGTGGACATCTGGGCGAACAAGAAGTAGCATATCGCACTAACGCCGGCCGGGAATCCCGGAGGCTGGTCACGGAAAGGGGGATAGCATGGCTGAAAAGAAGAAGCTGCTGAAAGACTACAGCGGCCCGGTCCTGCCGATAGTGCACTTGGAGGACTTCGACCAGGAGACGCTGGTGAAGCTGGCGTACCAGTATGCCAGGGCCTACCAGCAGATCGATGGTCACTGGTACGAGATCGTGGCCCAGAAGTGGGGAGAGCAGGTGGCGCGCGATCTGGACAAAGAGGTGTGGCTGAAGAACATCCCGCCGACTGCACTGCGCACGCTGGAGGCTATGGGCCACAAGAAGAAGGACATGGCCGGCATCCTGAAGGTGACACAGCTTCACCCGGCGGCCGGGGGCTGCCCCCATCTGTACGACTACGAGGTCGAGCTGATCAGCCCGACTAGAGGCCTGGTCAAGGTCCCCCGGTGCCGGCCGATGCGCTACTGGAGGGACAAAGGCAACATGGACTTCGTCAGGGTCATGTGCCGGGATTGGGACATCCCCGGCTTCGGCATCACCGGCACGTCCCTGATACCCGAGGTCAAGTGCCGGCCGCTGGTGATCCCTCCCTACGATGCTCCGTACACCCGCAGGGAGGAAGGCTACGACTGCATCTGGGAGTACTCCCTGGAGTCGGAGAAGGGCCGGAAGACGGCCTGCAAGGCTGCCCGGAAACCGGCTGCCAGGAAGAAGTAGGAGCCATGTGCTGACGCTGGCTGGCGTGATGGGGGCAAGGCCTCCGGGTGCCAGCCGGCCCCTTATCCTGGACAATGGAGTGCGGCCCGGGCCTGCCCGCGGTCCGACCTGGCGCACTGGTGCGGGCCATGAGTTGAGAGGAGGACGCGATGTTTGTCAGTGACGTGATGACCACCAACGTGGTGACCATATCCGGTGACACTTCCCTGTCTGATGCCCACAGGATCATCGAGGCCCACCGCATTCGCCGGCTGCCGGTGGTGGACCGGGGGAAGCTGGTCGGCATCGTATCGCGGGACACGCTGGAGAAGTCGGGGCCTTCGAAGCTCACCACCTTCAGCATGCATGAAGCCAGCTACCTGCTGTCGAAGATCACCGTTAGAGAGGTCATGAAGAGGGAGGTGCTGACGGTTCCTCCCGACACCACCATAGAGGAGGC